>NZ_JBHWZP010000227.1:0-15202 GCF_042728395.1 Streptomyces sp. NPDC060205 | reverse complement strand
GGGCCCCTGCGCGCAGCAGGGGCCCTCTCCCGTTCTCTTCAGCCCGCCTCAGCGTTCCCTGCGCGGGCCGGGCGGCAGCGCCGCCGGTGTCAGGCCCGTGGCGTGCTGCCGTGCCACCGGCTGCCAGAGGGAGGTGACCGTCTGGCTCTGGTGCGTGGCCGCGTGTCCCGTCTGGTGCTGCCCGGCGACCTGCCGCATGCCGTACACGGTCGGTGTGTACGCGCCCGAGCCGTACGAGCCGCCGCTGAGCAGACCGGCGTTGTGCAGACCGGCGCTGTGCTGGCCCGACCCGTGCGGACCTGATCCGGACAGTCCCGGTGCGCCGGACAGTCCCGGTGCGTACGACCCCGGTGCGTACGACCCCGGTCCGTGCGGGCTGATCCCGAAAGCCGTGAAGCCCAGCTCCTCCTCGCCCATGCGGTCACCCGGCAGGGCCCGGAAGGTCCTGAGGTACTCCGCGTAGAGCGCGTCGTAGATCGGGGTGGCCGAAGAGCTGCCCGTGGTGTCCCGGGCCGGCCGCATGGCCGGGATCGGTGACGAGTAGGGCGGGCGGCGGGGGGTGTCGTAGGTGTACACGTACGTGCCAACGACCCCGCCGCCCTTCGGATGCGGCCGACGGCCCGCTTTCGCAGGTCACAGCGCTGCCTGACGGGTCAAGCCCCGGTGCGGGCCCGCTGCCGGTCAGGTACCGGCGAGGGGCATCGCGCTCGCCACCAGCCGCCCGCCCACCGCGGCCTTGTCCAGGGCGTCGCGCAGCAGGTCCTCGCGGGGCTGGCGGCCGATGGAGCCGACCGGGGCCGCGAACAGCAGCACCTGCTGGTGCTTGTTGGCGGCCGCCCGCCAGCTGTCGGTGACCTGGAGCGGCTGATGGGCCTGCCACCAGGCGACGGGCGAGCCGCCGCTGCTGCTGGGCTGCAGGACCGCGTGCAGCTGACCCATAGCGAGCAGCACGGACCAGCCGTGCAGCACGGGCGGCACCTCGGTGAGCTGACTGACCGGCATGAAGCCCTGCTCGATGAGGAGCGGCAGGAAGTCGTCGCCGCTTCCTCCCGTCGTGCCCGGCCGGGCGATGCGCCCGGTCGGTTCGACGACGAGTGCGGGGTGCAGTTCGCCGCCCAGCAGGATGAGTCCGCTGGTGACGCCGAGGACGGCCTGCTCGGGCAGGGCCTCGGAGGGGCGCTCGTCCCCGGTGATGGACCGGACGGCGCCCTGCAGCTGCTCCTCGGTCACCTGGACGACCTGCGAGGGCAGGCAGGTGGCGTGGGCGAACGCGAGTACGGCCGTCTCGTCGCCGATGAACAGGACGGTGCTGGTGCGCTCCTGTTCGGAGTCGCCCTGGGTGCGGCAGGACGTGCAGTCGTAACTGCCCGGGGCGTTCTCTCCGGCGAGCAGCCGGTCGGCTTCTTCGTCGCCGATCTCGGCGCGTACGTCGTCGCTGACGTCGAGCATGCGCGGCACGGGGGGCTCCTCGGGTGCGGTGCGTGTTGTGGCCGGGGGCTCCCGGTCCGTGAACCGGATGGGTTCCCGGCTCATGAAGAAGACAACGGAGGATCTGTGGCGGGGGTCACGCCCCAGAGCGAACGGAATCGAACCATCCTGCGCACACGGTGAACCCGGCGGCGGAATCCGTCACTCCACGCCAACTCCCTTGATCAGCCCGGAAGTTGTACCGGTGACGTGAATCACAGATCGCCTGGGCCGGTGGTCGACAAATCAGGAAATCCACGAATGAAGTGGGTGGCTCAAAATCGACGATACCTGAGGTAACGGCGAACTGGCCTGGAATGACAAGGAGTTGGTTGATATCGGGCCTCTCCACTCTCTACATTGCTCCGCCGTGTGCAGCGAGCACCGCTCGGGTACGTCCGCCACCCGCACCACCCGCAGCACTCCGCACCACCTTCGGCGGACGGGGCGGGTCGGGGCGACCGCGTCGAGACGCGGCGGTCCCGTACCGCCTCGGGGGACCCCGGGTCCTTCGAGAGGGAAATACATGTCCGAATGTGCCGAGAACACCCGTAAGACTCGTACGACCGCGGTTCTCGCCGGGGCGGCTCTGCTCGCCCCGCTCGGACTGCTCGCCGCGAACGGCAACGCCGTCGCGGCGGACGGTGGGGTGTGGGACCGCATCGCCCGGTGCGAGAGCGGCGGCAACTGGCACATCAACACCGGGAACGGCTACTACGGAGGGCTCCAGTTCTCCGCCGGTTCCTGGCGCGCGTACGGCGGTACGGCCTACGCGTCCACGGCCGACAAGGCCTCCAAGGCGCAGCAGATCGCTGTCGCCACGAAGGTGCAGCGTGCGCAGGGGTGGGGCGCGTGGCCCACCTGTGCGGCGCGGGCGGGGGCGTCCGGGAGTGCTCCGGCCGCGGGTGCGTCGGGCTCGACCGGCAAGGTCGCGCCGTCCAAGCCGTCCAAGCCGTCCAAGTCGGCGAAGGCGCCGGAGCGGTCGGCGGGGCACACCGGGCGCGGCTCGTCGCGTGGTGGCTACACCGTTCGCAGTGGTGACACGTTGAGTGGTGTCGCGGCGCGGTACGGGACGACGTGGCAGCGCCTGTATGCCGCGAATCGGGCCGTCATCGGCGGGGATCCCGATGTCATCGTGCCTGGACAGCGGCTGAGGGTGTGACGGTGTGAGGGTCTGAGGATCTGCGGTCGGCTGCGGGTCCGGTGGGGGCGGGCCGCGCAGTTCCCCGCGCCCCTCAAGAACGGGGCTGCGCCCCTGTCTTTGCCCCTTCAGGGGTGCGGGGAACTGCGCGCTCAGCCCTCACCGGACCCGTAGGCGAGAACGCACGCGGGCCCCGGGGCCCATGCGGTCGGCCGACCGGGTGGGCCCCCGGTCACCACCCGCGCGGCTCGGCCAGGGCCGCCGCACCCCCACCTAGCGTGGCCCGATGTCGATCAAGCGCATGCGGTACGCGGCCGTCGTCGTCGCGGTTCTTGCCCTGCCGGTGCCCGCGGAGGCGGCGGCACCACCGACCCCGGCGTCCGGCCCCGCGACGGCGGACCGGGCGCCGTACACCTGTGCGAAGGACCGGTGGCCGTGGGGCTGCGTCGCGAAGTGCGAGAGCTCCGGCCGCTGGAACGCGAACACCGGGAACGGCTTCTACGGAGGGCTGCAGTTCTGGCAGCCCACCTGGCAGGCGTTCGGCGGCCTGGCCTACGCGCGGCGGGCCGATCTGGCCACGCGCGACGAACAGATCGAGGTCGCGGAAGAGGTGCTGCGCGTCCAGGGCTGGAAGGCGTGGCCCGTCTGCTCCAAGAGGTACGGGCTCACGGGGCGCGCGCATGTGGTGAGGCCGGGGGAGAGCCTGTCGTCGATCGCCCGGTCGTATCGCGTCAAGGGCGGGTGGAAGGCGCTCTACAAGCTCAACCGGCAGCTGGTCGGAGCGCGTCCGGACCGCCTGAACGTCGGCACGATGCTGAGGCTTCCGAAGGGGGCGGGCCCGGGACGGCGGCTCACTGCCCCGGCGGGAGGAGGAGGCAGACCGGCGCCCGCCGCGAGCCGCCCGAACAGCCCGAGCACACCGACTCCGTCGGTCCCCTCTGCCCAGCCGGTCCAGCCGGTCCAGCCGGTCCCCTCGGCCGTCCCCTCCGTGCCGGTCATGTCGGCCTCGCCGGTCCTGGTGGATCCGTCGCCGCGGACGTCCCCGGCCCCATCCCTGTCCCCGGCCCCATCCGTGTCCCCGACTCCGTCGCCTCGCCGCTGAACACGACCGCGCCGCGCCGGAGTTCGTACACGAGGGTCGTGCCGGTGCACAGGACGGGCGGCAGGCGCTGTTCGGCCACGACCACGCAGGCGTCGAGGCCGCGCAGCAGCCCGTACGTGCGGGCCGCGACCGTCGGGGACATGCCCTGTGCGGGCTCGTCGACGAGGACCACGCGCGCGCGTGCCAGCAGGGCGCGGGAGAGGGCGAGCATGCGCTGTTCGCCGCCGGAGAGCGTGCCCGCTCTGCGGGGCAGCAGGGTGCCGAGCCGGGGGTAGGCGTCGAGGGCGGGCGAGAAGGGGCGTCCGGAGGCGGCCAGTTCGAGGTTCTCGCGGACCGTGAGCGAGGCGAACACCGCACGGCGGTCCGGGACGAGGCACAGGCCCCGGCGGGCCCGTTCGTACGCGGGCAGGCGCGTGACGTCGGCGCCGTCCCAGACCACGGCGCCGTGGGACAGGGGCAGGGTGCCCGCCAGGGCGCGGAGCGCGGTCGTCCGGCCCGAGCCGTTGCGGCCGAGCAGGACGGTGACGCCGCGGGCGGGCGCGTGGAGGGTGACACCGTGCAGGGCCTCCAGCGGGCCGTAGCGCACGCGCGCGTGGCGCAGCGAGATCCCGGCCGCGCTCATCGGCCGGACCTGCCCGGCTCGCCGTACCCGGCAGGCCCTTCGAGTACGTGGTCGGCGGGGCCGGAGGCGACGACGCGGCCCGCGGTCATGACGTGCACGAGGTCGGCGAGGCCGGCGACCAGGTCGAGATCGTGTTCGACGACGAGGAGGGCCGTTCCGTCGGCGGCGAGCGCGCGCAGCACGCGGGCCAGTGCGGTCACCTCGCCCGTGTCGAGGCCGGCGGCGGGTTCGTCGAGCAGCAGGACGCGTGGGCTCGCCGCGAGGGCCCGGGCGAGTTCGACCCGGCGCAGGGTTCCGGTGGGCAGGTCCGCCGCCGGCAGCGTCCGTACGGCTCCGTCGAGCCCGAGCAGCCGCAGGGCCCGTTCCGCCGCTCCGGTGTCCGCGGAGCGGCCCTGTTCGGCGCCCACGCGGACGTTCTCGGCCACGGTCAGGGACGGGAAGACGGCCAGCTGCTGGAAGGTACGGGCGATGCCGAGCCGTGTCCGTGCGTGGGCGGGCAGCCGGGTGATGTCCCGTTCCCCGAGCGCGACCCGGCCCGACACCGGTCGGACGGTTCCGGCGAGGCAGTGGAACAGGGTGCTCTTCCCGGCCCCGTTGGGCCCGACGACCGCGGTGATCCGGCCGGACGGAAGATCGAGGTCGACCCCGTCCAGAGCGGTGAACCCGTCGTAGGCGACGCGCAGGGCCCGGGCCCGCAGCACGGGCGGACCGGGCGCCACGAGTCCGCCCCGGGTGCGCGGGGACCCCGTCCCATGCGCACGACCGCGCCTCCCCGCACCGGCCCCACCGGCCCCCGCGGTACCACCGGAGCCGCCCGCGCCGCCCGAGGGCGCCGTCGCGGGCGGCACCGAGGGACTGCGCGGACCAGGGACCCGCCCGGGCCCGGCCCGTTCCGCCGCCCCGGTCCCGGGGCGGGCCGGTCCCGGGGGGTGCTCGTCCCGGTCGGGGCTGGGGACTTGGCGCCCGCCAGGCCCGGCGGGCGGGGCGTCGGTGGGTCCTGTGGAGGTTTCCGTGTCGGGTACGGGTGGCGCCTCCGACGGTGTGTGCCGGCCGGGACCGGTTTGTTCCGCCGCCCCGGCCCTGGGGCGGGCCGGTCCCGGGGTGTGCTCGTCCCGGTCGGGGCCGGGGACTTGGCGCCCGCCAGGCCCGGCGGGCGGGGCGTCGGTGGGTCCTGTGGAGGTTTCCGTGCCCGGTACCGGCGGCGCCTCCGACGGCGTGCGCCGGCCGGGACCGGTCCGCTCCGCCGCGTGGGCGGTCGGCGGAGCCGCCCCGGGGCGGAGGGTCCCCGGTGCCGCCGGGCCCGGGGCAGCCGTGCCGTGCTCGCCGCGCACCGGGTCGGGCGCCGCACGGCCGCCGCGCCCGGCCTCCCCCTCCCGCCGACCCGGCTCCGGTGCGGGCGGCGTCCCCGAAGGCCTGTCCTGGCCGCGCCCGGCCCGTTTCGCGGTGCCGGACGGCCACCGTGTACCGGATCCGTCCGTACCGGATCCGTCTGTACCGGATCCGTCCGTGCCGGACACGACCGGCGGCATCGGTCGTCGCACCAGCGGTCGCCCGGCCGCGCGGAAGCGCAGCGTGTCCGTGTTCGGGGAGTCGGACGTCCCCGCCGCAGGCCGGGCGCTCCCTGCCGGGGGCGCTCCCACGACGGGCGCCGCACCCCCCGGCCCCTGGGACGCGCCCAAGTCCCGTACCCGCATCCGCGCCCGCACCGCTTGCCTCACCTCGGTCCCCAGCGGGGTCAGCCTCACCTGTCCGCGCAGGCGCAGGCGGTCGGCAGCCGTGCGCAGGGCCTCGTACGGGCCGCCGGGGAAGCGGCCCACCAGGACCGCCAAAATGCCGATCGTCGCCGCCGCCACCCCGCCCCGGGTGCCCGCGTCGAGGCCGACCAGGAGGGCCGCCGCGAGCAGCGCGCCCAGGACGCTGTCGGCGCCGAGCACCACGATCGCGGCGAACCACAGCAGCCCGCGGACCGGGTCGTACTGCGCCGGGTCGAAGGCGCGCACACCCATGCCGAGCATGCCGCCGCCCAGCGCGGCCAGTGCCGCGCCCGCCACGAAGGCCGTGAGTTTCAGTGCCGGGACGCGGACGCCCGCCGCCGACGCGCCCGCCTCGTGGTCCCGCATCGCGGCCAGCGCCCGGCCCGTACGGCCCCGGCGCAGCAGGTGGGCGGCCCACAACGCGCCCGCGAGGAGGACGAGTTCCAGCGCGTAGTACGCGCGGTCGCCCTCGAAGCCCGCTGGACGGCCCAGGGACAGGCCCGAGGTCGCGTACGGCTGGGCGAAGACGAAGCGGCTGACGCCGACGCCCACCGCGAAGGTCGCCAGCGCGAGGGCCAGGCCGTGGCGGCTGATGGCCGGCCCGCCCGTCAGCAGGCCCAGGGGCGCCACCAGCAGCACGGCGGCCATGAGCGCGGCCGGTTCCGGGAGCTCGGGCAGCCCCGGGAAGCGGCCCGCCGCCAGCAGCGCCGTGAAGAGGGCGCCCAGACCCGCGTACGCCGCCTGGCCCAGGGAGATCTGGCCGCCGCGGCCCGTGACCACGACGAGGGAGAGCAGGATGACGCCCAGCGCCGGTACCTGGACCGCCGTGCGCAGGTCCGTGCCCGCGAAGCCCAGTGGGAGGAGGAACAGGACCACGGCAACGATCCACGCGCCCGGCGGGGTCGGTACCCGGGCCGTCGCCGTGCGCGGCAGGGCGTCCCGGCCGCCGATGCCCGGCAGCACCAGCGCGGCGACCAGGAGGGCGACGACGAAGAGGTTCGCGCCGACCGCCTGGAGGAGGGGTTCGAGGCGCCCGCCGGGATGCAGCCGGGTCAGCTGGCTCTGCGCGACGCCGATGCCCAGGGCCACCGCGACCGCCACCGGCAGGCTGCGCATCCGGGCGGCCACCGCGACCGCCACCACCTCCATCACCAGCAGGGGCAGGCCGTACGGGTCCAGGCGTACGTACGGAGCCAGCAATACCCCCGTCAGGCCCGCGGTGAACGAGCCGAACGCCCAGCCCGCCGCGGCCACCCGGTCCGCGTCCACGCCCGTCAGCGCGGCGAGCGAACGGTCGTCAACGACGGCCCGCAGCCGGCGGCCGAAGCGGGTCCGGCGGATCACCGCCCCCACACCCGCGGCCAGGACGAGCGTCACCGCCAACTGCCCCCAGGGGTCCGCGGAGACGAGCGTCGGCGCGTCCGAGCGCGCGCCCGGGCCCCAGACGAGCGCCGCCCCGCCGACGAGCAGGACGAACACGCCGATCGACGCGACGAGGGTCTGCGCGGGGTCGCCGCCCAGGACGGCCAGGGGGCGGAAGACGAATCGTTCCAGCGCCACCCCGATCGCCGGGGCCACCACGAGCAGGGTGAGCGGGGCGGCGAGCGCGAGCGGCCACTCCCACGCGACGGTGAGCTGGCGCAGCAGATAGGCGCACACCATCGCGATGGCGCCGTGCGCGAAGTTGAGGACGCCGGTCGCCCGGTGCGTGACGACCAGTCCGATCCCGGTGAGCGCGGCGGCGCTGCCCACGGAGAGCCCGGCGAGCGTGAGGTCGTACGTCAGTGACGACATCGGCGACGACATCAGCCGGCCGCCGCCCCGGACGACGGGCCGTCCGAGGAGGCGTCCGAGGAGGCGTCGGGGGGAGCGTCCGGCGGGTCGTGCGAGGCCGTGGGTTCGCAGATCGGGCAGGGGGCGAGGTCGCCGCCCGCGAGGACCCGGGAGTCGACCGGCAGCGCCTCGGGCTTCCCGGCGACGAGCGGACAGTCCGCGCGGTGCCACAGCGTGCCGCCCGGCACCATCAGCAGCTCCCCGCCGACCGCCACGGGCGCGGGGGCCGTCCCGTCCGCGGCGGCGTCATCGGGGTCGGCCGCGACCAGGAGCCCGTACAACTCCTCGACGCGGGCGGCCGCGAGGGCGTTCCCGCCGTGCGTGAGGAGGACCGCCGCGGCGATGATCAGGGCCGCTCCGGGCACCGTGCAGGACGCGAGGTACGGCAGCTGCCGTTCCGCGTACCGCTCGCCGGAGATCCCGTACCAGCCGAGGACGCACAGCACCGCGCCTGTGGCGAGCGCCGCCCACCCGGCCCAGAGGACGGGACGCACATTCCGCAGTCGAGCAGTCCGCATGGGGGCTCCACGTGATGTGTCCGGCTGTCTTCCAAGTCCGCCGACGGACTTGCACTATGCCTTCTGGAAGCTGTCCCTGAAAGCTCCGGGCGCGCACGGCCCGGACCGACACCCGGTGGTGGGCCAGATGGTTCTCGGGAGTGATCTCAGGCGGGGTACGGGCCGTGGGCTGGCGGTGGCGGTGCTCCTTCTCGCCCCGGCCCTCACGGCGTGCGGCGACGACAGCGGTGGGGACGACACGGATCCGCCCTCGCCCTCCGCGGAACGGACCTCGAAGGCCGAACCGGGTCCGAGCGCGAGCGCGCCGGACGACCCGGCGGCGGCCGAGAAGGAGATCAAGGAGAACTGGAAGAAGTTCTTCGACCCCGCCGTCCCCACGAAGGACAAACAGGCCGTCCTGGAGAACGGCGACGCGATGGGCGCGGTCCTGAAGAGCTTCAGCGGCGACGAGCGCGGCGGGCAGGTCGAGGCGACGGTCGGCAAGGTCGCCTTCACCTCGCCGACCGACGCGGACGTCACGTACACGCTCACCCTGAAGGGCGCCACGGTCATGCCGGACGCCGCCGGGACCTCCGTCGAACAGGACGGCACCTGGAAGGTGTCGGTCAGGACGCTGTGCGGTCTGGTCACGCTGAGCGGCAATGCCTCGCCGGGGCCGGGCTGCTGAATCCGCTGCCGTGGGCCTGCTGTTCCTGCTGCTCCTGGCGGGCACGGCCTGCGGCAGCCGCCTCCCGGAGAGCGACTTCGAGAACCGGCCCGACCGCACACCCGCCCGCACCACCGCGGAGCCGATCCGCGTGGGCATCGTCACGAGCGCCACCAGCCCGGTCGGCGGCGACGCCTTCACGGGGCCGCGCGACGGCGCGAAGGCCTGGTTCGACGCCCTGAACGCGCGCGGCGGCATCGCGGGACGCAGGGTCGAGGTCCGCACGTGCGACGACGGCGGCAGCGGCGTCGGCAACAACGAGTGCGTGCACCGGCTCGTCGACGAGGACGAGGTGGTGGCGCTGGTCGCCACCTCCGCCCTCGACTACGCGGGCGCCTCCCGGGTGTCCCACGCGCGCGTGCCCGACATCGGCGGACAGCCCATCGGCGCGGCCTACGACACCTGGCCGCACCTCTACGGGATCTACGGCAGCCTCGCGCCACGGAACGGAAAGCCCGGCTGGGACGGCGAGCTGTACGGCGGCACCGAGATCTACCGCTGGTTCAAGGAGAGACAGGGCGCGCGTACGGCGGCCGTCGTCTCGTACAACCAGCCCGCGTCGGCGGCGTACGCCCGGCTCGTGGTCCGCGGACTGAAGGCCGAGGGGTACGAGGTCGTCACCGAGCAGGTCGACTTCGCGCTGCCCAACTTCCGTGCCGCGGCGGCCGATCTGAAGGAGCGGGGCGCCGACCTGGTCTTCGACGCCATCGACACCTACGGCAACGCCCGGCTGTGCCAGGCGATGGACGACGTCGGCGCGGAGGTCCTCGCCAAGGTCACCAACGTGCAGAACTGGACGTCCACCGTCCGCGAGGACTACAAGAAGGCCCCGCGCTGCCGCAACACCCTGTGGGCGACGGGCGCGAGCCGCAACTACGAGGACACCGGCCACGAGGCCGTACGGGAGTTCCGGGACGGCACCAAGGCGCTGAAGACCCGCTCCCAGTGGCAGCTGGAGGGCTGGGCCGCCGCGATGTGGTTCACGGACGCGGCCCGCTCCTGCGCGAAGAAGGGCGTCACGCGCGCGTGCGTCGACCGCTTCATGGCCGCCGGGAAGCCGTACACCGCGCGGGGGCTGCTGCTGCCGGTCCGGTTCGCGCACCTGCCCGAACCGCCCAGGACGCGCAGGACCTGTCTGTCGGTGGCCCGCTGGGAGGACGCCCGCGGATGGGTGAGCCAGGGGGACATGGACCACGACTGCTACGACGTCCCGCAGCTCTCCTACAAGCCCTGATGCACGAGAGCCCCGAAAGGTTCCCTCATCTCGTTACCGATGGCGCAACTGTTCGGGAACAGAGTGATAAGCAAGCCCAACCATCGCATCCGTACCCAGGTCTAACCCTCTGGTAGCTGGACGAGCCGGAGATACGGGGACGCATGCAGATTTCCTTCCTCATACACAACGCCTACGGAATCGGTGGGACGATCCGGACGACGTACAACCTTGCGAACACCCTGGCCGAACAGCACGACGTGGAGATCGTCTCCGTCCTCCGCCACCGCGAGGAGCCGGTCTTCGCACGGAACCCGCGCGTGCGCCTGCGCCACCTCGTGGATCTGCGCAAGGGCGGCCCCGGATACGAGGGCGACGACCCTGACTACCGGAAACCTGCCCGGGTCTTCCCGAAGGGAGAGATCCGCTACGAGCAGTACAGCGCCCTGACCGACCGCCGTATCGCCGAGCATCTCTCCACGACCGACGCCGATGTCGTGGTCGGCACCCGCCCCGGCCTGAACGTGCACCTGGCCCGCGAGACCAGGCGCGGCCCGGCCCGTGTCGGCCAGGAGCACCTCACCCTCGACAGCCACTCCGTCGGACTGCGCACGGAACTGCGCGGCGCCTACCCCCGCCTGGACGCGGTCACCACGACCACCGAGGCGGACGCCGCCGCGTACCGCACGAAGATGCGGCTGCCCGGCGTGCACGTCGAGGCCGTGCCCAACTCGGTGCCCGCGCCCGGCATAGAGCCCGCCGACGGCACCGGCAAATGGGTCGTCGCGGCCGGCCGGCTCGCCCCGGTCAAGCGGTACGACCTGCTGATCAGGGCCTTCGACCTGGTGCGCGCCGAGCGGCCCGACTGGCGCCTGCGGATCTACGGCAGCGGGAAACAGAAGGACAAGCTGCGCCACCTCATCGACGAACTGGGCCTCTACAACCACGTGTTGCTGATGGGAGCGGCCAACCCCATCGAGCCGGAGTGGGCCAAGGGCTCCATCGCCGCCGTCACCTCCAGCCTCGAATCGTTCGGCATGACCATCGTCGAGGCCATGCGCTGCGGCCTGCCCGTCGTCTCCACCGACTGCCCGCACGGCCCGGGGGAGATCATCGACAACGGCGTGGACGGACGCCTCGTACAGGTCGGGAACGTCCAGGCCATCGCGGGCGGCCTGCTCGAACTCATCAACGACGACGCACTGCGCCGGCAGATGGCGGACGCGGCGCTCAAGGACTCCGAGCGCTTCGACCCGTCCCGGATCGCCGAACGCTACGAATCGGTCTTCAGCGGTCTCGTCTCGCGGGGCGGCACCTCGAAGATCGGCCGGGTGCGCGGCTCACTGCACCGCACCCGAGGGGCCCTGCTCGGCAGCGCGTACGCCGTGCGGGACGCCGGACTGACCGTATTCGGGAAGGAGCGTTCCGCATGATGACGCTGGCTCCGCAGACCGCGCAGACACCCGCCGACGAGGACGCCGCCATGCCACCGCGTGCCGACTGCCTCGCCGACTCCGCGGGCGGCCTCACCTTCGACATGGCCGAGACCGGCGAGAGCGGGGACACCCACCTCGTACTGATCCACCGCGACGGCCTCCAGGAGGTCCGGCTGCCGCTCGCCCCGGCCGCCGACGGACGGCTGCGCGCCGCGCTGCCCAGCTTCGTCGAACTGCCCGAGGGCCGCTGGGACGCCTTCGCGCAGACCGGCGACGGCGAGCCGCAGCGCCTCACCCCTGGTCTCAACGACCTGCGCTCGCTCGTCGACCGGGTGCCGAGCGGGGCGCGCGGCCATGTCGCCGTCCGTATCCCGTACGCGACCAAGCACGGCAACCTCTCCGTGCGCAGCTGGCTGCGCGCCCCGCACGCGGAGGCCGGCGAACTGCACATAGGCGAGGACGGCCTCGGCGTCCACGGCCGGGTGTACGGGGTCGCGCTCACCCCGGACGCGTACGCCGAACTGGCCGGCCGCGGGGAGACACAGCCCGGGGCGCGGATCGGGGTCCACCGGGACCAGGCGCTGTTCCGCTTCACCGTGGACTACGGCGGACTGCCCGAGGGCGTGTGGGACCTGTGGCTGCGCCCGGCGGGGGAGAGCGGGCCGCGGGTACGGATCGCGCGGCTGCTCGACGACATCGCCGACAAGAAGCCCATCTTCACGTACCCGAAGGTCACGGTGGAGACGCAGGACGGCCCCGTGGCGGCCGGACCGTACTACACGGGCGACAACGACCTCTCGGTGGCCGTCACGGCGGCAGCAGGCTAGGCCGCGCCCCGAAGGGGCGCGGGGAACTGCGCGCCCGGCCACGACGCGCCCGCGGCCGACGCGGACACGGTCAGTACTGCTCGGGGCCGGCCCCAGGCCGCTCCTGGCCGAAGCGGATCTGCGGGCTGTCCTCCTGGCCGGAGCGCGTCTGGGGCGGGGTGATCGCCGCGAACCGCGGATGGTGCAGGTCGAACGCCGGCGACTCGGAACGGATCCTGGGCAGCGTGGTGAAGTTGTGCCGCGGCGGCGGGCACGAGGTCGCCCACTCCAGTGAGCGTCCGAAGCCCCAGGGGTCGTCGGCGTCGACCGGCACGCCGTACCTGGACGTCTTCCAGACGTTGTAGAGGAACGGCAGCGTCGACATGCCCAGCAGGAACGCGCCGATCGACGAGATGGTGTTGAGCGCGGTGAACCCGTCGGCGGCCAGATAGTCGGCGTAGCGGCGCGGCATACCCTCCGCGCCCAGCCAGTGCTGCACCAGGAACGTGGTGTGGAAGCCCACGAAGAGCGTCCAGAAGTGCAGCTTGCCGAGCCGTTCGTCGAGCATCTTGCCGGTGAACTTGGGCCACCAGAAGTAGAAGCCGCCGAAGGTCGCGAACACGACGGTGCCGAACACCACGTAGTGGAAGTGCGCCACCACGAAGTACGTGTCCGTGACGTGGAAGTCCAGCGGCGGCGAGGCCAGGATCACCCCGGTGAGGCCGCCGAACAGGAACGACACCAGAAAGCCCGTAGCCCAGAGCATGGGTGTCTCGAAGGACAGCGAGCCCTTGAGCATGGTCCCGGTCCAGTTGAAGAACTTCACACCCGTGGGCACCGCGATCAGGAACGACACGAACGAGAAGAACGGCAGCAGCACCGCGCCCGTCGCGAACATGTGATGGGCCCACACGACAACGGACAGACCGGTGATGGCCATCGTGGCGCCGACCAGCGTCAGATAGCCGAAGATCGGCTTCCGGCTGAAGACCGGGATGATCTCCGTGATGATCCCGAAGAACGGCAGCGCGATGATGTAGACCTCGGGATGGCCGAAGAACCAGAAGAGGTGCTGCCACAGCAGCGCCCCGCCGTTCGCCGAGGCGAAGACCTGCGAGCCGAACCTCCGGTCCGCCTCAAGGACCAGGAGCGCGGCGGCGAGCACCGGGAACGCCAGCAGGATCAGGATCGACGTGAACAGCGTGTTCCATGTGAAGATCGGCATCCGGAACATCGTCATGCCCGGGGCGCGCATCCCGATGATCGTCGTCAGGAAGTTCACCGCGCCGAGGATCGTGCCGAAGCCGGCCAGCGCGAGCCCCATGATCCACATGTCGGCGCCGATACCGGGGGAGCGCTCCATGCTGTTCAGCGGCGCGTACGCGAACCAGCCGAAGTTGGCGGGCCCGCCGGGCACCAGCAGCGAGCCCAGCACGATCAGCCCGCCGAAGAGGAACAGCCAGTACGACAGCATGTTCAGCCGGGGGAAGGCGACGTCGGGCGCGCCGATCTGCAGCGGCATGATCTCGTTGGCGAAACCGGCGAAGGTCGGCGTCGCGAAGAGCAGCAGCATGATCGTGCCGTGCATCGTGAACATCTGGTTGAACGTGTTGTTGCCGATGATCTGCGTACCGGGCCGGGCCAGCTCGGCCCGCATCAGCAGCGCCATCAGACCGCCGACCAGGAAGAAGGCGAACGAGGTGATCAGGTAGAGGTGGCCGATCTTCTTGTGGTCGGTGGTCGTCAGCCAGTCCACGACCAGCCGTCCCGGCCGCTTCACCGGTACGGGCCGTACCGCCGCCTGTGCGGTGTCCGTCCCCATCGCCGCCCCCTCGCTCGTCGCGTCCCGGGCCTCCTGAAGCTCACGCCATGATGCTCGCGTGACACCGCGCTCCGACAGGGGGCGTACGGGGGCTCTGTGCCCGGACCGTGTATTTCCTGTGGCGGGCCAACTTCCTTGCGGGGCCGCACAATCGGAAAGGAAAGGCAGGGAAACCGGTCCGGATACCCGCTTTTGGCCGCGGTATTCGGGGCGGCTTCGGAGATAGTCCCGAGGGCCGCGGAATTACGTGCGAAGGCGGGCGGAAAACGTGCGGAACCGCCCGTTCGTGTGACGGCTCGCTGCGTAACCGCCGATGTCCGCGGGGGCGGAACGGGTGTGGTTGTCCTGTGACAGAAGCGTGACCGAAGGAGGACCGGTGACTGATGGTGGCGGGGCCGGGGTTCCGTGTCCGCGCGGGGGCGCCTAACGTGGCGGCATGGCACCGATTCCCACTCCGCCCGCGGAGCCCTCCGACACTCCGGACGCGTACGTCGGCCTCGACGTGGGGGGTGCGGAGCGGCAGGCCCGGGCGCGTGGGTGGTCGACCGTGCGGTCGTTGCCGCCGGGGGCGATCATCACGATGGAGTACTTGTCCGGACGCCTGAACTTCGAGGTCACGGAGGGCCGGGTCACGCGCTGCTGGAAGGGGTGACCTGGTCCGGTACGGCGTGTGCGGGCCGGTGGGGGCTGAGCGCGCAGTTCCCCACGCCCCTAAAGCGCCCCTGACGGGGCAAAAGCTGGGGCGCAGCCCCGCTTTTGAGGGGCGCGGGGAACTGCGCGGC
>NZ_JBHWZP010000226.1:3395-15209 GCF_042728395.1 Streptomyces sp. NPDC060205 | reverse complement strand
GCCCTGGTCCGTGCCGTTCATGAACATCACCATGACGACGACGGCGAGCAGGAGCCTGTTGCCCAGCAAGTAGGCGTACCCCCCGCCCCACCGAACCCGCGGACGCAGTCCTACAGGGAAGCCCAGTTCAAAAGGCTTCCAGACGCACCACGGCGCCCACCAAGTCCGGTCGGGGACGAGGGCAGGCGCCGCGCTCAGTTCCGTACACCGTTGTACGGGACGTCTTTGGGGGTGGGCGTCAGACCATCAGGGAGCGGTCCGTCGGGCGGACCGGCGCCGGGAGTTCGCTGACGCCCGTCAGGAAGCGGTCGACCCCGCGGGCGGCCGAGCGGCCCTCCGCGATGGCCCAGACGATGAGGGACTGGCCGCGTCCGGCGTCACCGGCGACGAAGACGCCGGGCACGTTGGTCGCGTAGTCGCGGTCGCGGGCGATGTTGCCGCGCTCGTCGAGGTCGAGGGCGAACTGGGAGACCAGTCCGTTCTCCTGGTCGGTGCCGGTGAAGCCCATGGCGAGGGTGACGAGCTGGGCGGGGATCTTGCGCTCCGTGCCCGGCTTCGGGGTGAGCTTGCCGTCGATGAACTCGACCTCACCGAGGTGCAGCCACTGGACGTTGCCGTCCTCGTCGCCCTCGAAGTGGGTGGTGGAGACGGCATAGACGCGCTCGCCGCCCTCCTCGTGCGCGGAGGTCACCTTGTAGAGCATGGGGAACGTCGGCCACGGCTGGTGCGGAGCGCGGTCCGCGCCCGGCTGGGGCATGATCTCCAGCTGGGTGACGGAGGCCGCGCCCTGGCGGTGGGCGGTGCCCACGCAGTCCGCGCCGGTGTCGCCGCCGCCGATGACGACGACATGCTTGCCCTCGGCGGTGATGGGGGGCGCCACGAAGTCGCCCTCCTGCACCTTGTTGGCGAGCGGCAGGTACTCCATCGCGAAGTGGATGCCGTTCAGCTCGCGGCCGGGGACCGGCAGGTCGCGGGAGACGGTGGCGCCGGCGGCGATGACGACGGCGTCGTACCGCTTGCGCAGGTCGGTGGCCTTGAGGTCGCGGCCGATCTCGATGCCCGTACGGAAGCGGGTGCCCTCCGCGCGCATCTGCTCGATACGGCGGTTGATGTGCCGCTTCTCCATCTTGAACTCGGGGATGCCGTAGCGCAGGAGGCCGCCGACGCGGTCGGCGCGCTCGTAGACGGCGACCGTGTGGCCGGCGCGGGTGAGCTGCTGTGCGGCGGCGAGGCCCGCGGGGCCGGAGCCGATGACGGCGACCGTCTTCCCGGAGAGGCGCTCGGGGGCCTGGGGAGCGACGTCGCCGCTGTCCCACGCCTTGTCGATGATCGAGACCTCGACGTTCTTGATGGTCACGGCGGGCTGGTTGATGCCCAGCACGCACGCCGACTCGCAGGGCGCCGGGCACAGGCGGCCGGTGAACTCCGGGAAGTTGTTCGTGGCGTGCAGCCGCTCGGAGGCGGCGGACCAGTCCTCGCGGTACGCGAAGTCGTTCCACTCGGGGATGAGGTTCCCGAGCGGACAGCCGTTGTGGCAGAAGGGGATGCCGCAGTCCATGCAGCGCGAGGCCTGCGTGGGGATGATCGGCAGGAGGGAGCCGGGGACGTAGACCTCGTTCCAGTCCCTGACGCGCTCCTCGACGGGGCGGGTCCTGGCGACCTCTCGGCCGTGGTTCAAAAAGCCCTTGGGATCAGCCATTGGTCGCCGCCTCCATCATCTTCTCGGTGATCGCGGACTCGTCGAGTCCGGCTCGCTCGGCGGCGTCCTTGGCGGCGAGCACTGCCTTGTACGTGCTGGGGATGATCTTGCTGAAGCGGTCCACCGCGGTGTCCCACTCGGCCAGGAGCTTCTCGGCGACGGTGGAGGCGGTCTCCTCCTGGTGCCGGCGCACGACGTCGTGCAGCCACTGCTTGTCGGTGTCGTCGAGTTCCTCGACCGCGCCGAGGTTTCCGGCGTTGACGTTGTCGAGGTCCAGGTCGATGACGTACGCGATGCCACCCGACATGCCGGCGGCGAAGTTGCGGCCCGTCTCGCCGATGACGACGGCGTGGCCGCCGGTCATGTACTCGCAGCCGTGGTCGCCCACGCCCTCGGCGACCACGGTCGCACCGGAGTTGCGGACGCAGAAGCGTTCGCCGGTACGGCCGCGCAGGAACAGCTCGCCGCCCGTCGCGCCGTACGCGATGGTGTTGCCCGCGATGGTGGAGAACTCGGCGAGGTGGTCGGCGCCCCGGTCGGGACGGACGATCACCCGGCCGCCGGAGAGGCCCTTGCCGACGTAGTCGTTGGCGTCGCCCTCCAGGCGCAGCGTCACACCGCGCGGCAGGAAGGCGCCGAAGGACTGGCCTGCGGAACCGGTGAAGGTGATGTCGACGGTGTCGTCGGGCAGGCCCGCGCCGCCGAACTTCTTCGTCACCTCGTGGCCGAGCATGGTGCCGACCGTGCGGTTGATGTTGCGGATGGCGACCTGGGCGCGGACCGGCTGGGCGTCGGTGGCGCCGGTCGCGTTCAGGGCGTCGGCGGCGAGCTTGATCAGCTCGTTGTCGAGCGCCTTCTCCAGGCCGTGGTCCTGCTCGACGGTCTGGTGCAGGGCCGCGCCCTCGGGCAGTTCGGGCACGTGGAAGAGCGGGGCCAGGTCCAGGCCCTGCGCCTTCCAGTGGTCGATGGCGCGGGCGACGTCGAGCGCCTCGGCGTGGCCGACGGCCTCCTCGATGCTGCGGAAGCCCAGCTCGGCGAGGATCTCGCGGACCTCTTCGGCGATGAACTTGAAGAAGTTGACGATGTACTCGGCCTTGCCGGTGAACCGGTCGCGCAGGACGGGGTTCTGGGTGGCGATGCCGACCGGGCAGGTGTCGAGGTGGCAGACGCGCATCATGACGCAGCCGGAGACGACGAGCGGCGCGGTCGCGAAACCGAACTCCTCGGCGCCGAGCAGCGCGGCGATGACGACGTCACGGCCGGTCTTGAGCTGTCCGTCGGTCTGGACGACGATGCGGTCGCGCAGGCCGTTGAGGAGCAGCGTCTGCTGGGTCTCGGCGAGGCCCAGCTCCCAGGGGCCGCCCGCGTGCTTGAGCGAGGTGAGCGGGGAGGCGCCCGTTCCGCCGTCGTGGCCGGAGATGAGGACGACGTCCGCGTGGGCCTTGGAGACACCCGCGGCGACGGTGCCGACGCCGACCTCGGAGACCAGCTTCACGTGGATCCGCGCCTGCGGGTTCGCGTTCTTCAGGTCGTGGATCAGCTGGGCGAGGTCTTCGATGGAGTAGATGTCGTGGTGCGGGGGCGGGGAGATGAGGCCCACGCCCGGGGTGCTGTGCCGGGTCTTGGCGACCCACGGGTAGACCTTGTGGCCGGGCAGCTGGCCGCCCTCGCCGGGCTTGGCGCCCTGGGCCATCTTGATCTGGATGTCGTCCGCGTTGACCAGGTACTCGGAGGTGACGCCGAAGCGGCCGGAGGCGACCTGCTTGATGGACGAGCGGCGCGCCGGGTCGTAGAGGCGGTCCGGGTCCTCGCCGCCCTCACCGGTGTTGGACTTGGCGCCCAGCTGGTTCATGGCGATGGCGAGCGTCTCGTGGGCTTCCTTGGAGATGGAGCCGTACGACATGGCGCCGGTGGAGAAGCGCTTGACGATCTCGCTGACCGGCTCGACCTCGTCGATCGAGATGGGCTCGCGGCCCGAGTCGAAGCCGAACAGGCCGCGCAGCGTCATGAGGCGCTCGGACTGCTCGTTCACGCGGTCCGTGTACTTCTTGAAGATGTCGTAGCGGTTGCTGCGCGCGGAGTGCTGGAGGCGGAAGACCGTCTCGGGGTCGAACAGGTGCGGCTCGCCCTCGCGGCGCCACTGGTACTCGCCGCCTATGTCGAGGGCGCGGTGCGCGGGCGCGATGCCGCTGGCCGGGTACGCCTTCGCGTGGCGGGCGGCGACCTCCTTGGCGACGACGTCGATGCCGACGCCGCCGATCTTGGTGGCGGTGCCGCTGAAGTACTTCTGCACGAAGGCCGCGTCGAGACCGACGGCCTCGAAGACCTGGGCGCCGCGGTAGGAGGCGACGGTGGAGATACCCATCTTGGACATGACCTTCAGGACGCCCTTGCCGAGCGCGTAGATCAGGTTGCGGATGGCCTGCTCGGGCTCCATGCCCGGCAGGAACGTACCGGCCCTGACCAGGTCCTCGACGGACTCCATCGCCAGGTACGGGTTGACGGCCGCGGCGCCGAAGCCGATGAGGAGGGCCACGTGGTGGACCTCGCGGACGTCGCCCGCCTCGACCAGCAGGCCCACCTGGGTGCGCTGCTTGGTGCGGATGAGGTGGTGGTGGACGGCGGCGGTGAGCAGCAGCGAGGGGATCGGCGCGTGCTCGGCGTCGGAGTGCCGGTCCGAGAGGACGATCAGCCGGGCGCCGTTCTCGATGGCGGCGTCGGCCTCGGTGCAGATCTCCGCGATGCGGGCGGCGAGGGAGTCGCCGCCGCCGGAGACGCGGTACAGGCCGGAGAGGGTCGCGGCCTTCATGCCGGGCATGTCGCCGTCGGCGTTGATGTGGATGAGCTTGGCCAGCTCGTCGTTGTCGATCACCGGGAAGGGCAGGGTGACGCTTCGACAGGACGCGGCGGTCGGCTCCAGCAGGTTGCCCGCGGGGCCGAGCGAGGAGCGCAGCGAGGTGACGAGCTCTTCGCGGATGGCGTCCAGCGGCGGGTTGGTGACCTGCGCGAACAGCTGGGTGAAGTAGTCGAAGAGCAGCCGGGGGCGCTCGGACAGGGCCGCGATCGGCGAGTCCGTGCCCATGGAGCCGAGGGGCTCGCCGGCGGTCTTGGCCATCGGGGCGAGGATGACGCGCAGCTCTTCCTCGGTGTAGCCGAAGGTCTGCTGGCGGCGGGTGACCGAGGCGTGGGTGTGCACGATGTGCTCGCGCTCGGGCAGGTCGGAGAGCTCGATCTCGCCGGCTTCGAGCCACTCCGCGTACGGGTTCTCGGCGGCGAGGCCGGCCTTGATCTCGTCGTCCTCGATGATCCGGTGCTCGGCGGTGTCCACGAGGAACATGCGGCCGGGCTGCAGGCGGCCCTTGCGGACGACCTTCGCGGGGTCGATGTCGAGGACGCCGACCTCGGAGCCGAGGACGACGAGGCCGTCGTCGGTGACCCAGTAGCGGCCGGGGCGCAGGCCGTTGCGGTCGAGGACCGCGCCGACCTGGGTGCCGTCGGTGAAGGTGACGCAGGCCGGGCCGTCCCAGGGCTCCATCATCGTGGAGTGGAACTGGTAGAAGGCGCGGCGGGCCGGGTCCATGGAGGCGTGGTTCTCCCAGGCCTCCGGGATCATCATCAGCACGGAGTGCGGCAGGGACCGGCCGCCGAGGTGCAGCAGCTCAAGGACCTCGTCGAAGGAGGCGGAGTCGGACGCGTCGGGCGTACAGATCGGGAAGATCCGGTCGAGGCTGTCCTGCTCGCCGAACAGGTCGGAGACGAGCTGGGACTCCCGGGCGGCCATCCAGTTGCGGTTGCCCTTGACGGTGTTGATCTCGCCGTTGTGCGCGACGAAGCGGTACGGGTGGGCGAGCGGCCAGCTCGGGAAGGTGTTGGTGGAGAACCGGGAGTGCACGAGCGCGATCGCGGAGGCGAAGCGGCGGTCGGACAGGTCCGGGAAGAAGGGCTCCAGCTGGCCGGTGGTCAGCATGCCCTTGTAGACGATGGTGCGGGCGGAGAGCGACGGGAAGTACACGCCGGCCTCGCGCTCGGCACGCTTGCGCAGCGCGAACGCCTTGCGGTCGAGGTCGATGCCCTGGCTGGAACCGTCCGTCACGAAGACCTGCCGGAAGTGCGGCATCGTCGAGCGGGCGGTGGCGCCGAGGAGTCCGGGGGCGACCGGGACCTCGCGCCAGCCGAGCACCGTGAGGTTCTCCTCGGCGGCGATCGTCTCGATCCGTGAGACGGCGTCGGCGGTGCCGTCCTCGGGCAGGAAGGCGATGCCGACCGCGTACGCGCCGGCCTCGGGCAGCTCGAATTCGGCCACCTCGCGGAAGAAGGCGTCGGGGACCTGGGACAGGATGCCCGCGCCGTCCCCGGAGTCGGGTTCCGAGCCGGTCGCGCCGCGGTGCTCCAGGTTGCGGAGCACGGTCAGCGCCTGTTCGACCAGCGCGTGGCTCGCCTCACCGGTGAGGGTCGCCACGAAGCCGACGCCGCAGGCGTCGTGCTCGTTGCGCGGGTCGTACATTCCCTGCGCGGCAGGGCGAGCATCCATGAAGGACCACTTCTGGCCATTCTCGGAGTGCTGGGACGGCTGGCGCGGCGTACGCATCGGCTCTCCCGTCGTCGTCGTGTCTGGGGGGCACCTCCCAGGCCTTGAGGCTCTGGGGGCAAGTGCCGAGGGACGACGTTGGCCCTTAGCGAGAGTGCAAAATTTCGTGCAGGTTACATGATGGAGCGGTTCTCGTGAACCGGATACCGCGTTCCACCATGCGGACGCCACGGGTCGCGGCGAGGCGCCGCTCGTGGCGGCTGGAAAAGGGGGCCTTTTCGGTCAGATCCATGACCGTCGGCCCGGTCGCGGCAGGCAACGTCACCTGCTGCTGATGATGTGCGTGTGGTGCGGCGCGGGCGTCATTGCCCGCGGCGCTTACGGCTCATGCCCAATGGTTAAGCGTTCGAAACCGCCGAGTAACGGCTACTTATGCAGTCCCTTGCATAGGTGCGCGATCAGGCGGTGCCGGTCATCCTACGGCCGTTCCGAAGAAACTGCCCAGGGCGTACGTCACACCGGCCGCGGCCCCGCCCAGCGCGAGCTGCCGCAGCCCGCTGAACCACCAGGTCCGGGCGGTCACCTTGGCGACGATCGCACCGCAGGCGAAGAGCCCGAGCGCGGCGAGCAGCAGGGCGGGCCAGAGGGTGGCGGCCCCCAGCAGATACGGCAGGACGGGGAGCAGGGCGCCCAGGGCGAACGCGCCGAAGCTCGACACGGCGGCGACGACGGGCGACGGCAGGTCGCCGGGATCGATGCCCAGCTCCTCCCGCGCGTGGATCTCCAGCGCCTGCTCGGGGTCCCGGGACAGCTGCCGGGCGACCTCGCCGGCGAGCGCGGGCTCCACCCCGCGGGCCTCGTACAGCAGCGCCAGCTCACGCTCCTCGTCCTGCGGGTGCTTCCTCAACTCCCGCCGCTCCACGTCGAGTTCGGCCTCGACGAGTTCGCGCTGCGAGGCGACGGAGGTGTACTCGCCGGCCGCCATGGAGAAGGCGCCCGCGGCCAGTCCCGCGAGCCCGGTGATGACGACGGTCCGATGGGAGACGGCGCCACCGGCCACACCGGTCATCAGCGCCAGGTTGGAGACGAGGCCGTCCATCGCACCGAAGACGGCCGGGCGCAGCCATCCGCCGTTCACGTCCCGGTGGGTGTGGTTGTCGCGGTGCGCCTCGTGCAGCGCGGCCTCGGTCTCGATGATGGCCATGCGGGGGTCCCCCAAGTGCTCGTTCACTGCTTTTTTGGACTGGTTCTACTTTTGGACAACTGCGAACGTACGCCTGAAATTCCGTTCCCGCCAGCAAGGAAGGCCGTACTTACCTGCACCTTCACCCTCTTTCGCTCATCCGTGGCGACCTGCGCACATATGTCGACCGGGTGACTCTGGGGCACGTGAGGCTCCGACGGCCCCCTCCCGTGGGACACATCCCCAAAGGGGCTCCCGACCGGCCTGCGAACGGCCTCCGATCACCCGGGACCCCTCGACGGAGAGGTCCGCCATGGCATCGATCGCCTGCGTTCCACCGGTACCGGCGCCCGGCGAAGGGGGCGCGACCGCCCTCCGGGACCGTGCGCGCGGCGCACTGCTGGGACTCGCCGTCGGGGACGCGCTGGGCGCACCGGCCGAGAACATGAAACCGTCCGAGATCCGCGCGCGCTGGGGCCGCATCACGGGGTACGTGGCCGAGAAGCCGGCCGGCACGGACGACACCGAGTACGCGATCTTCTCCGGCCTGCTGCTCGCCCGGCACGGCTCGGCGCTCACGGTCGCCCATGTGGAAGCGGCCTGGCACCAGTGGATCGCGGACCGCGACGAGGGGCCGTTCCGGGGCGCGGGCTTCAGCGAACGGGGCACGCTGGAGAACCTGCGCCGGGGGCTCGCCGCCCCCATCTCCGCCCAGCACCGGCACGCCTGGAGCGACGGCCTCGCCATGCGGGCGGCGCCCTTCGGGGTCTTCGCGGCGGGCCGCCCCGCGGAGGCGGCACGGCTGGTGGCGATCGACGGTTCGGTCAGCCACGACGGCGAGGGCATCTACGGCGGGCAGGCCGTCGCGGCGGGTGTCGCCGCGGCGATGGCGGGCGCCCCCACGATCGTCGTCGTCGCCTCCGCGCTGGCCGTCGTCCCCGACGACTCCTGGACGGCGCGCTCCCTGCGCAGGGCGGTGGCCTGCGCACACCGCGGCGAACGCGCGGTCCGCTCGGCGGTCGTCATCGGCGGCTACCCCTGGACGGACCTCGCCCCCGAGGCCGTCGCCCTGGCCTTCGGCGCGTACGCGGCGGCCGACGGCGACTTCGAGGAGGCCGTCCTCACGGCGGTCAACATGGGCCGCGACGCCGACACGACGGCGGCGGTGGCGGGCGCCCTGGCCGGCGCCACGCGCGGCGCCGCCGCGATCCCGCCCGCCTGGGCGGCGGCGATCGGCCCCGCGAAGGGCTCCTGCCTCCCCTCGATGCAGGGCCACCACGTCCTGGACGTAGCAGACCTACTGACCCCACCGGAGCCCACCCAATGACCCCCACACACCCTTCAGAAACGCACCCCGCAGACGCAGTCCTCGCAGGGGCAGCCCCCTCAGGGGCGCACCCCACTGGGGCAACCCTGTCAGGGGCGGCCCTGTCAGGGGCGCGGGGAACTGCGCGACCAGCCACAACGGACCCGCACCCGACCAGCGCCCCCACACCCCCCACCCCCTCAGGGGCGCGGGGAACTGCGCAACAAGCCGCAACGAACCCGCACCCACACACCCCGCCCCGCAGAATCGAAGGCCTCCTGCTCGGCCTAGCCGCAGGCGACGCCGCAGGTTGGCCGGCCGCACGGCACAGAGCAACCCGCATGCCCGAATGGACCAGACGCCTCACCCGCGAACTGGACACCTTCGCCGAACAGAACGCCACCACCACCCTCCCCGTCCCCATCGCCCTCAACCAGCCCCCCGAACCCCTGCGGCTCGGCCCCTCGGACGACGCCGAGTGGGCGGCCTTCGCGGCGGAGGCGGTCCTACGGGCCGCGGACGCCGCCGCACTGGGCGACCTCAGCCGGGACCGCCGCATGCGCGCGGCGATCGACCTTTCGTGGAACGCGATCGCCAGCGAGGTCGCCGCCGCCGCGGACCGCGCCCCCGAGGTCGAGTCGGCGGTACTCCCCCTGCGCGCCCGCATCTCCGTACGAGCGGGCCTCGGCAACCTCGCCAACGGCCTGCGCCCGCCCGCCTCGGGCCACGACAACCCCCACTACTTCGACGACGCGGCCTGCGTACGGGCCTGTGTCCTGGCGGTCGCCCACCCCGGAGACCCCCGCTCCGCCGCGGAACTGGCCGAGTTCGACGCCCGCTACACCCAGGACGGCGACGGCGTGCACGGCGCCCGCGCGATGGCCGCGGCCGTCGCCCTCGCACTGGGCGGCGCCGACGTGGACGCCTGCGCGCAAGCGGCCCTCGCCGAACTCCCCGGGGCCACGGAGATCGGCCGCAACGCCCGCCACGCCCTGGCCCTCGCCGACGCCGCCCGCGCGGACGGAGCCGGCGCCTTCGCTCTCGTCCCCCTCCTGGAACACCAGATCGTCGACCACGTCTACAGCTACGGCATCGCCGCCGCCGAGACCGTCCCGGTCGCCCTCGCACTCGCCGTCGCCGCCCGCGGCCGGATCGCGGAGGCGGTACCGGCCGCGGCGTGTCTGTCCCGGGTCGCGGACTCGGCCCCGGCCCTCGCCGGCGCGCTGACCGGCGCACTCGGCGGCGGTGCGGCCGTCCCGGCCGCCTGGCGCGACGCCTGCCGCACCCTCTCCGGCTGCACGCTGCCGCGCCTGACCGGCACGGACCTCATCGGACTCGCCGATCTGCTGGAAGCGACGGAACTGGCCCTCCCGGAGGGATGATGCGCGCCATGAGCCCCAAAACGCATGAAACAGGTACATCTGTGGGAGCCGTGACAGGAACGGCGGCCCTGGAGGAACGCATCACCGGAGCCCTCGTCGGAGCCGCGGTCGGCGACGCGCTCGGCGGCCCCGTGGAGGGCTACTCCCCCGAGCAGATCGTCGAACGGCACGGCGGACGCGTCCACGGCATCGTCGGCCCCTGGCACGGCGACGACTGGCGCACCGCCCGCCCCGTCGCCCCGTACCACAAGGGCGACGGACACGTCACCGACGACACCTTGATGACGCACGCGCTGGTACGGGTGTACGCGACGGTCCGCGACCACCTGGACGCGTACGCCGTCGCCCGGCACCTGGTGCCCGACCTGATGACGACACCCCGCTGGATCCCGGAGCTCGAAGCGGACGCCCTGCCCCTCCAGCGGATCTTCCTCGCGGAGAAGTGGCTGGTGGCGCGGATCCACTACGGTCACGTGGACCCGCGCGAGGCCGGCACCGGCAACATCGTCAACTGCGGTGCCGCGATGTACATGGCCCCGGTCGGCCTGGTCAACGCGGCGAACCCGGCGGGCGCGTACGCCGAGGCCCTCGACATCGCGGGCGCCCACCAGTCGTCGTACGGGCGTGAGGCGGCCGGTGTCTTCGCGGCGGCCGTGGCGGCGGCCTGCACCCCCGGTGCGACCCCGGACTCGGTGGTCGAGGCATGCCTGGCCGTGGCGAAGGACGGCACGCGGGCCGCGATCGAGACGGTCTGCGACACGGCCTCGCGGTACTCGGACTTCGAGTCGGCGCTGCGTCCGCTGCGGGAGGCGGTCGCCCCGTACGACACGGTCGGCCCGGACTACCGCAGCCCGTCCCTGGGCGCCCGCCGTCCCTCGCGCGTGCACTCGATCGAGGAACTGCCGGTGGCGCTGGCGATGCTGCTGGTCTCCGGCGGCGACTACCGGCACGCGGTGCTGGGTTCGGTGAACTACGGCCGGGACTGCGACTCCATCGCGACGATGTCCGGCGCTCTGGCGGGTGCCCTGGGCGCGGAGATCCCGTCCGGCTGGGCCAAGACGGTCGCGGAGGCCAGCCGCCTGGACCTGAAGGCTCCCGCACGCACCCTCACCGAGGTGACCCGGGAGATCTTCGCGCGGGACGTCTCCCGCCGCCGCGCCCACGAGACGGCGTACGCGGAGCTGTCATGACCCTTCCTCGTCCGACCCCGTTGCGCCTGACCTGGGTCCAGCCGGAGGACCTCCTGGGCCACGAACTCCGCCAGGCGGAGGAGGACGGCCGCAGTCCCGGGGCGATCGCGGCCCGCTGGCTCAGAGCGGGAGGCCCCGACTCCCCCCGCCAGGCAGGCGCCTCCCCCCAACCGGCCTCCCCCTATCTACGTGCCTTGTCCCAGGACCTCCTGGACGAACTGGCGGACCTGCCGAGCGGGTTGGCGGACAGAGAGCCCACCGACCTGCCCACGTTGCAGGCACTGTGTCCCAA
Source organism: Streptomyces sp. NPDC060205 (assembly GCF_042728395.1). Taxonomy (NCBI): domain Bacteria; kingdom Bacillati; phylum Actinomycetota; class Actinomycetes; order Kitasatosporales; family Streptomycetaceae; genus Streptomyces; species Streptomyces sp. NPDC060205. The sequence goes on along the minus strand of NZ_JBHWZP010000226.1, from coordinate 3,629 downwards.
CTGGCCGGCCACCAGCGCTGTGGGCATGCGTTCCGCCGGGGCGATGGGGGTCCCCCCGCCCGAGCGAAGCCGAGGGTGGGGGAGGGTGGGCACAGCGGGCACAGCAGACCTCAGCAAGTCACCCGGGGGCGTGGGGGCGCAGCCCCCCCATTGGGGGAGGGGGGGGGCTGGGGGAGAAAAAGCCCAGCAAACAGCCTGGCGGGGGCGAGCCGCCCGCTGCCGCCAGGGCAAAAC
>NZ_JBHWZP010000226.1:0-3385 GCF_042728395.1 Streptomyces sp. NPDC060205 | reverse complement strand
GGGGGGCGCGGCCACCCCCCATAGCTCGGGGGGGGCCGGGGGCCCCCCCCCCCCACCCTCAGGGGCGCGGGGAACTGCGCAATCTTTCAGCGGGGCCCAGGGGGCGCAGCCCCCGGTTTCGGGAAGGGGCGGGACTGGGGAAGAAACAGCCCTGCAAGCAGCCTGGCTGGGCCGAGCCGCCGGCTGCCTCCTGGGCAAACCGGTGGAGAAACTCCCCCTCACCGCCATCCGCCAACTCGCCGGGGCCACCGGCAACTGGCCCCTCACCACCTGGTTCACCGAACGCGGCCTACCCCCCGAGCTCAAAGCCACGTACCCCTGGAACCGCCGCTCCGCCCCCACCTCCCTCGCCGAGAACATCGACGGCATGCCGGAGGACGACGACCTCAACTACCCGCTCCTGAACCTCCTCCTGCTCCAACGCCACGGCAGACACTTCACCACCACGGACGTGGCCCGCCTCTGGCTGGACGAACTCCCCGCGGGCCGCACGTTCACGGCGGAACGCGTCGCCTACCGCAACCTCCTCGACGGCATCGAACCCCCGCACACGGCCCGCCACCGCAACCCGTTCCGCGAGTGGATCGGCGCCCTGATCCGCGCGGACGTCCACGGCTGGACCAACCCGGGCGCCCCCGCCGCCGCCGCGGAACAGGCGCACCGGGACGCCGTCCTCACCCACACCGCGAACGGCGTCTACGCGGCGATGTTCACGGCGGCCGTCATCGCGGAGGCGGCCACCGGCACGAGCGACATCCACACGTGCCTGCGTACGGGCCTGACCGTCGTCCCCCCGCAGTCACGCCTCGCCGACGCGGTCCGCCAGGCGATCCGACTGGCGGGCCGGCACGAGGACTTCGACCGGATCGTGGACGAACTGCACGCCACCCACTCCGCGTACCACTGGGTCCACGCCGTCCCCAACACGGCCCTGATCGCCGCCGCCCTCACCCACGCGGACGGCGACTTCACGGCCTCCGTCTGCCGTGCGGTGTCGGGAGGCTGGGACACCGACTCGAACGGCGCGACGGCCGGTTCCATCGCGGGCCTGCTCGCGGGCAGTCCCGAAGCGCTCCCGTCCCGCTGGACGACCCCCCTCAAGAACCGCCTGGCCACGAGCATCGGCGACTTCGACGGAACAGGCTTCGACACCCTCGCCGAACTCACCGCGCGCCTGACCGCCCGCCCGGCCACCCGCCCCAACCCTCCGGAGGCCCCCCACCCATGACCGCCACCCCCGCCCCGGCCCCCACCCCGCTCGACGGCCTCCGCGTCCTCGATCTGGCGACCCTCTTCGCCGGCCCTCTCGCCGCCACGATGCTCGGCGACTTCGGCGCGGAGGTCGTCAAGGTCGAGCACCCCCGCAGACCGGATCCGTCCCGCGGCCACGGCCCGTCGAAGGACGGCGTCGGCCTCTGGTGGAAACTCCTCGGCCGCAACAAACGCACGATGACCCTGGACCTCTCCACGTACGGCGGACGCGACACGCTGCTGCGCCTGGCCGCCTCCGCCGATGTGATCATCGAGAACTTCCGGCCGGGCACGCTGGAGAAGTGGGACCTCGGCTGGGAGGAGCTGTCGGCCGCGAACCCCCGGCTGGTGCTGGCCCGCGTCACCGGCTTCGGCCAGTTCGGCCCGTACGCGCGCCGCCCCGGTTTCGGCACGCTCGCCGAGGCGATGAGCGGGTTCGCCGCGATCACCGGTGAGCCGGACGCCCCGCCGGTCCTGCCGCCCTTCGGTCTCGCCGACTCGATCGCAGGCCTGGCCACGGCGTACGCGGTGATGACGGCCCTGGCCGCGCGCGACCGCACGGGCCGCGGGCAGGTCGTGGACATGGCGATCATCGAGCCGATCCTCACGGTGCTCGGCCCGCAGCCGCTCTGGTACGACCAGTTGGGCCATGTCCAGGCCCGTACCGGCAACCGCTCGCAGAACAACGCGCCACGCAACACCTACCGCACCGCCGACGGCACCTGGGTCGCCGTCTCGACCTCGGCCCAGTCGGTCGCCGAACGCGTGATGCGCCTGGTCGGCCGCCCCGAGCTGATCACCGAACCGTGGTTCGCCACGGGCGCGGACCGGGCCCGCCACACCGACGTCCTCGACGAGGCGGTCGGCTCGTGGATCGCCCGGCACAGCCGCGCCGACGTCATCGACGCCTTCGAGAAGGCGGAGGCGGCGGTGGCCCCCGTCCAGGACGTACGCGATGTCATGGAGGATCCGCAGTACGCGGCCCTGGACTCGATCACCACCGTCGACGATCCCGAACTGGGCCCGCTGCGCATGCAGAACGTCCTCTTCCGCCTCACCGACACCCCCGGCGGGATCCGCTGGGCAGGCCGCCCGCACGGCGCCGACACGGACGCGGTCCTCACCGAACTCGGCCTGACGGACGACGAGATCGGCAAACTCCGGGCGGAGGGCGCGCTGTGACCCCACAGACCCGGACGGGCGTAGCGCTCACCTGGCTGTACGTCCCCGGCGACCGCCCCGGGACGGTGGCGAAGGCGCTCGCCGCGGGGGCCGACGTGGTCGTCGTCGACCTGGAGGACGCGGTCGCCCCCGACCGCAAGAAGTACGCCCGCGCCGCCACCGCCGACCTCCTCGCCGAGCCGCCGCCGGTCCCGGTGCACGTCCGCGTCAACGCCCTGGACGGCCCGGAGTGCACCGCCGACCTGCGCGCCCTGCGCGCCCCGGCCACGCTCGGCACCCTCGCGGGCCTGCGCCTGCCGAAGGTCTCCTCCCCCACCGAGATCCTGCGTACGGCGGAACTCGCCCCGGGCCTGCCCCTGTACGCCCTCCTGGAATCGGCCCTCGCCGTCGAGCACGCCTTCGCCATCGCCACGGCCCATCCCGCCCTGCACGGCATCGCGCTCGGCGAGGCCGATCTACGGGCCGACCTGGGCGTACGCGCCGACGCGGGCCTCGACTGGCCGCGCTCCCGCGTGGTGGTGGCCGCCCGGGCGGCGGGTCTCGCCCCACCGCCCCAGTCCGTCCACCCCGACGTACGCGACCTCGCGGGTCTTGCCGCGTCCTGCGCCCACGGCCGTGACCTGGGCTTCTTCGGCCGCGCGGCCATCCATCCCCGGCAGCTCCCGGTGATCGAGGCCGCCTATCTCCCGACCCCGGAGGAGATCGAAACGGCCGAGACGATCCTCGGCGCGGCGGCCACCCGCTCCGGCGCCCAGGCCCTCCCCGACGGCCGCTTCATCGACACGGCGGTGGTGGCGGGAGCCCACCGCACCCTGGCACTGGCCCGCCGCCCCTGAGAACCGCCGGGTACGCGGAAGGGGGCGCCCCGCCTGACACACCCGCACCAGAACCGACCGGCACGACAGAGGAGGGAGGAGCGTGGCCAGACCGCTCCGTCACCGAGACCAGCGAC
>NZ_JBHWZP010000225.1:0-15457 GCF_042728395.1 Streptomyces sp. NPDC060205 | reverse complement strand
GCTCGAAAGCACCGGCCCCATCGGGCGTTCTCAGACGGACCCGGAGGTCACGCCTCCTTGCTCAGGTTGGGGCCTGCCCCACCGGCCGCCTGCTCGATCGGCGGAACGTCCGGCAGCGCGGACTTCTCCTCGCCGCGGAAGGTGAAGGTCTGGTTCTCACCCTCGCCCTCGGTGTCCACGACCACGATGTGACCGGGGCGCAGCTCACCGAAGAGGATCTTCTCGGAGAGGGTGTCCTCGACCTCGCGCTGGATCGTGCGACGCAGCGGACGCGCGCCCAGCACCGGGTCGTAACCCTTCTTCGACAGCAGCTCCTTGGCGGACTGGGAGAGCTCGATGCCCATGTCCCGGTCCTTGAGGCGCTCGTCGACCTTGCCGATCATCAGGTCGACGATCGTGAGGATGTCGTCCTGCGTGAGCTGCGGGAAGACGACCACGTCGTCGACGCGGTTGAGGAACTCGGGCCGGAAGTGCTGCTTGAGCTCGTCCGAGACCTTGTTCTTCATGCGCTCGTAGTTGGTCTTCTTGTCGCCCGAGGCCGCGAAGCCCAGGTTGAAGCCCTTGGAGATGTCCCGCGTGCCGAGGTTGGTCGTCATGATGATGACCGTGTTCTTGAAGTCCACGACCCGGCCCTGGGAGTCGGTCAGACGACCGTCCTCCAGGATCTGCAGCAGCGAGTTGAAGATGTCCGGGTGGGCCTTCTCGACCTCGTCGAAGAGGACGACGGAGAACGGCTTGCGGCGGACCTTCTCGGTGAGCTGGCCGCCCTCCTCGTACCCCACGTAGCCGGGGGGCGAGCCGAAGAGACGCGAGACCGTGTGCTTCTCGCTGAACTCCGACATGTCGAGGGAGATCAGCGCGTCCTCGTCACCGAAGAGGAACTCCGCGAGTGCCTTGGACAGCTCGGTCTTACCGACACCGGACGGACCGGCGAAGATGAACGAACCGCCGGGGCGCTTGGGGTCCTTCAGACCGGCGCGCGTACGACGGATCGCCTTCGACAGCGCCTTGACGGCGTCGACCTGGCCGATGACCCGCTTGTGGAGCTCGTCCTCCATGCGCAGCAGACGCGAGGACTCCTCCTCGGTCAGCTTGAAGACCGGGATGCCGGTGGCGGTCGCGAGGACCTCGGCGATCAGCTCGCCGTCGACCTCCGCGACGACGTCCATGTCGCCGGCCTTCCACTCCTTCTCGCGCTTGGCCTTGGCGGCCAGGAGCTGCTTCTCCTTGTCGCGCAGCGAAGCGGCCTTCTCGAAGTCCTGCGAGTCGATCGCGGACTCCTTGTCGCGGCGCACGCCGGCGATCTTCTCGTCGAACTCGCGGAGGTCCGGCGGCGCGGTCATCCGGCGGATGCGCATCCGGGAACCGGCCTCGTCGATCAGGTCGATCGCCTTGTCCGGCAGGAAGCGGTCCGAGATGTACCGGTCGGCGAGCGTCGCCGCCTGCACCAGGGCCTCGTCCGTGATGGACACGCGGTGGTGCGCCTCGTAGCGGTCCCGCAGGCCCTTGAGGATCTCGATGGTGTGCGGCAGCGACGGCTCCGCGACCTGGATGGGCTGGAAGCGGCGCTCCAGCGCGGCGTCCTTCTCCAGGTGCTTGCGGTACTCGTCGAGCGTCGTGGCACCGATGGTCTGCAGCTCACCACGGGCCAGCATCGGCTTCAGGATGCTCGCGGCGTCGATGGCGCCCTCGGCGGCACCCGCACCGACCAGCGTGTGCAGCTCGTCGATGAACAGGATGATGTCGCCGCGGGTGCGGATCTCCTTGAGGACCTTCTTCAGGCGCTCCTCGAAGTCACCGCGGTAGCGGGAGCCGGCGACCAGCGCGCCGAGGTCCAGGGTGTAGAGGTGCTTGTCCTTGAGGGTCTCGGGCACCTCGCCCTTGACGATGGCCTGGGCGAGGCCCTCGACGACGGCGGTCTTGCCGACGCCGGGCTCGCCGATGAGCACCGGGTTGTTCTTCGTACGGCGGGACAGCACCTGCATGACCCGCTCGATCTCCTTCTCGCGCCCGATGACCGGGTCGAGCTTGGACTCACGAGCGGCCTGGGTGAGGTTCCGGCCGAACTGGTCGAGGACCAGGGACGTCGAGGGCGTGCCCTCGGCAGGACCGCCACTGGCGCCGGCGGTCTCCTTGCCCTGGTAACCGGAGAGCAGCTGGATGACCTGCTGCCGCACCCGGTTGAGATCGGCACCCAGCTTGACCAGGACCTGGGCGGCGACGCCCTCGCCCTCACGGATCAGGCCGAGCAGGATGTGCTCCGTGCCGATGTAGTTGTGACCCAGCTGAAGGGCCTCGCGGAGCGAGAGCTCCAGGACCTTCTTGGCACGAGGGGTGAAGGGAATGTGACCGGACGGAGCCTGCTGGCCCTGCCCGATGATCTCCTCCACCTGCTGACGGACCGCCTCAAGTGAAATCCCGAGGCTCTCCAGGGCCTTAGCGGCGACACCCTCACCCTCGTGGATCAGGCCCAGGAGGATGTGCTCGGTGCCGATGTAGTTGTGGTTGAGCATCCGGGCTTCTTCCTGAGCCAGGACGACAACCCGCCGCGCGCGGTCGGTGAACCTCTCGAACATCGTTAATCGCTCCTCAGAGCGGTCAGGCAGTAAGGGGACGCTCCCCTCCCTGTCCTTCCGCAGCTTAGTCCCGCAAGCGGGGACCGCTCATTCCAACTGCCGACACCGTCCTTGGCCTCCTGACCCCGAACGCCGACATCTGCTCCAACCCGATGGTGCGAGACGATGTTCCCGCAGGCCAGACAGATACCCCCACCATCAGTACGCCGATGGCGAACGCGAGATGCCCGATCCATGCGTGTCGCCCCTCCCACTAGGGATGTCTTACCCGTCCGCACCGACACTCCATGCCGAGTGCGCCGGTTCCCTCCGCTACGGGCGAACACCCTTGCGTCGCCGACCGCCTCCGGGCGCCCGCTTTCCGGGCACCCTTCGCACATGCCGGACCACCCAGCGTAACCCGGGCGCTCCCGTCGCGGTTGGCCTTGCATGGTCTCCACGGTCCCCTTTCCCCGTCGTCCGCCCGACGCGGTCCGTCCGGACGACACGGTCCGGCACTGGTACGAGAACGAACTGGGGTGGGCGACGGTGCCCGGTACCCCGGTCGGCCTGCTGACGGGGCTGCGCTTCGACGTCCTGGAGGCGCCGGCGGAGGCGGGGTACGCGGCGCTGCGGCATCTGGGGCCCGGTTCTCCGGTGGCCGTGCGGGGGGACCGGATGCGGCTGTTCGTCGCCGCGGGGAGCGCGGAGGAACTGCCGGGACTCCTCGACTGGCTGGAGTGGGGCTCTCTCACGCTGGACATCGGGGCGACAGGCGCGGGCGGGCGCGTGGAGGCGCCGCTGCCGCCGGGCCTGGCCCGCGGCGCGCACGGCGTCCCCGGCGAGGCCGGTGGCGGTACGCGTGCCGGTGCCGCCGCTCGTGGGGCGGCCGAAGGCGGTGGGGCGGATCAGGGCCGGGCCGCCGGCTCGCAGGGGGCCGCCGTGTGGCTGCGGCCCCCTGAGCCGGGCTGCGAGGTGGAGTCGTCGCTGCCGACGCTGTCGGCTCTTGGCGGGGGCGGTGGGGGCGCCCCCGATCTCGTACGACTCGTGGAGACGATGGCGTCGGAGTGCCATCGCATCCGGCTGCGCCGTGGCTGTGCTCAGCCGTTGGCCTTCTCGTAGGCCTCACGAATGGACGCCGGAACGCGGCCACGGTCATTGACCTCGTAACCGTTCTCCTTCGCCCAGGCACGGATCTGCGCGGTGTCCTGGCTGCCACCGGAAGCGGCGCGCGCCTTTCCACGGCCACCCGAAGCACGGCCTCCGGTACGACGGCCGCCCTTGACGTACGGCTCAAGAAGTCCACGGAGCTTGTCCGCATTGGCAGTCGTGAGATCGATCTCGTACGTCTTGCCGTCCAACGCGAACGTCACGGTCTCGTCCGCCTCGCCGCCGTCGAGGTCATCGACAAGAAGGACCTGAACCTTCTGTGCCACCGGATTTCCTTTCATCGATATCTTCAGGGCCGAGGATCCACGGCAGCCGCCGCAGTTTCGTGTCCCCTGTTATATGCACTACTGCAGTACGTCGGAAAGCAAACCGCTTTTGATGGAAAAACACAAACCCCTGGGAGAGACCGACGAGACCCGCGAAGACCGGAAACATGCGCGTTTCGGACATAGAGGCACTGGGCAAGGGTCGGCGGGTCCGGAGCGGAGGTATGTCCGGAGTATTACGCGGAGGCGATCACAGATGCAGAAGCATCCGGCTGTTGCCCAAGGTGTTCGGTTTCACTCGTTCGAGCCCCAGGAACTCGGCCACGCCCTCGTCATAGGAACGCAACAGCTCGGCGTAGACATCGGTGTCAACAGGCGTCTCACCGATCTCGACGAAGCCGTGCTTCGCGAAGAAGTCGACTTCGAAGGTCAGGCAGAATACGCGGCGAACACCGAGCCAGCGCGCGGTCTCCAGCAACTTCCCCAGCAACTGATGCCCCACGCCGGCACCCTTCATCACGGGGTTCACCGCGAGAGTGCGCACTTCCGCGAGGTCTTCCCACATGACGTGGAGAGCGCCGCAGCCCACGACCTCCGAACTCGGACCGCTGCCGCGTTCCGCCACCCAGAACTCCTGGATGTCCTCGTAAAGCGTGACCGTCGCTTTGTCGAGCAGGATGCGCCCGCGGACGTACGAGTCAAGGAGACCGCGAACCGCCGGGACATCGCTGGTCCTGGCCCGGCGGACAGTGAGGGCATTAGTGCTGACTTCGGGCTGCTCTGCTGGCATGAACCGGACGCTATCCCCCGGTCGCGCCCTCTGCGGCGGCGGGGTTCTCCGCGACGGGGTTCTCGGCGGTCCGGTTCTCCGCCGCGGTGTTCTCCGGGGCGGGCGTTTCCGGCCCTTGGACGATACGTACGGCATCGCGCAGTGCTTCGCGCTGTTGCGGGGACATCATGCCGAAGAAGGCGACGAGAGCGGCGGCCGGGTTGTCGCTCTGCGTCCAGGCGTCGTTCATGAGTGCGGCCGAGTAGGCGGCACGGGTGGAGACCGCCTCATATCGATAGGCCCGGCCTTCCGCCTCACGGCGCACCCAGCCCTTCTGATGGAGATTGTCCAAAACGGTCATCACCGTGGTGTAGGCGATGGACCGCTCCTGCTGAAGGTCTTCCAGGACTTCTCGTACGGTCACCGGGCGGTTCCACTTCCACACCCGCGTCATGACCGAGTCTTCGAGTTCTCCCAATGGGCGAGGCACAGCAGAACAATAGGGGGAGATGTCACCGATCACGTGGTGGACGTGGCGTCGGCCGACAAACAGCAACAAAAAGGGCGTACGACTCGAAAAGCATATGAGTCGTACGCCGTGCCGTGAGCGTGGGCGGTGCGGGCGGGAGCCGCGCTCAGGCCTCGGTGTCGCGGGGGGTCTGGCGGGTGTGCTCGGCGCGGGCGAGGACCGCGTCGACGACCGCGTCCTCCTTGGCCTTGTTGGCACCGCCCTGGGTCTTCACGATCGTCACGATCAGACCGATGAAGAACACGGCCATCACTACCGGGGGCACGAGCGCGGAGACGTATTCCATGCCGTCCAGAGTAGCCAGGGCGCCGGGCCGGGCGGGGATCGGGGTCGCGGACCCGCCCGTTGACACCCCCTAGACGGCGGCGAGCTGCCGGGGAGGGGTGTCGGGGCTCGGGGGCGGAGCCGTCGGCTTGCGCCTCGGGGGGAAGACCTCGCCCGGGGTGGGGATGGGGCGGTCCCGGCGCGGCGGTTCCTGGGCGGGCCGCCCGTCGGGCCGCTCGGCGGGCTTTCCGCCGGGGAGGGCCGTCAGCCGCGTACGGGAGCCGGCGCCGGAGCCGGTGCGTGAGGCCGGTACCGAGCGGCGGGCCAGGCGGGTGCGCACGTCCTGCTCCACGAGCGCCTCGCAGCGGTCGAGGAGGGCTGCCGCCACGGGGTTGCCGCGCAGGGCGCGCAGGGCGGCCATGTCGTCGGGGACCGGACGGTGGCCCGCGCCGAGGGCCTCCTCCATGAGCGTCAGATAGCCGGCGGCCGTGCCGGGCAGTGCGGCGCGGTAGCGGGCGAGGTCGGCGAGCAGGAAGGTGCGCAGACGGGCGCCCTCGCGGGTCGCCTCGTCGACGCTCTCCGCCAGGCGGAGGCAGTCCTGGAGGTCCTGGGCCGAGGCGGGGCCGGGGTCAAGGGCGAGAGCGAGCGCACGTCGGAGCACACGCAGCTCCTCCGTACCGAACGCCATGCCGCCGCGGGGTCCGTGAGGCGTGGGCATGATCACGAAGATACGCGCTAATCAGACAAAACCGGTAGATCGACCGTGGTGCGGCGTGGCTCCGCCGGGGGGTTCCCACCGGGCGGTTCCCACCGGGGGGTTCCCACCGGGGGGTTCCGCCCGGCGGGGGGACCGTGGGCGGGCACGTGCGGGTCCGTCGCGGCTGGCCGCGCAGTTCCCCGCGCCCCTTGGGTGGGTGCCGCCTGGGGTGGATGGGTATCTGCGGGCGCGTCGTGGTTGGCCGCGCAGTTCCTCGCGCCCCTGGGGGGCGTGCCGCCTGGGGTGGATGGGTATCTGCGGGTCCGCAGGACGGGCTGCAGACAACGCACGTCCTCCGCCCCCACCCACCCAGGGGCGCGGGGAACTGCGCGGCCAGCCACAGCGAACCCGCACACACCCACACACGACCACCCCCACCCACCCAGGGGCGCGGGGAACTGCGCGACCGGCCACAGCGGACTCGCAGATACCCATCCACCTCAGGTAGCACCCCCAGGGGCGCGGGGAACTGCGCAACCGGCCGCGGCGGACCCGCAGATATCCACGAGCCCCCAGCGGAGCGACTACGTGCGGGAGACGTTCCGTTCGTACACCAGCCGCAGCCCGATCAGCGTCAGCCACGGCTCGTGCTCGTCGATCACCGACGCCTCACCGAGCACCATCGGCGCAAGCCCGCCCGTGGCGATGACGGTCACGTCGTCCGGGTCCTCCGCGAGTTCGCGGGCCATGCGGCGCACGACCCCGTCGACCTGCCCGGCGAACCCGTAGACGATGCCGGACTGCATCGCCTCGACGGTGTTCTTGCCGATGACCGTACGAGGCCGCGCGATCTCGATCTTGCGGAGCTGCGCCCCCCGTACCCCGAGCGCCTCCACGGAGATCTCGATGCCGGGCGCGATGACACCACCGGCGTACTCCCCGCGAGCGGACACCGCGTCGAAGGTCGTCGCCGTACCGAAGTCGACGACGATCGCGGGCCCGCCGTACAGCTCGACCGCCGCGACCGCGTTGATGATGCGGTCGGCGCCGACCTCCTTGGGGTTGTCCATCAGGATCGGGACGCCCGTCTTGATGCCCGGCTCGACGAGGACGGCGGGTACGTCCCCGTAGTAGCGGCGGGTCACCTCGCGCAGCTCGTGCAGGACCGAGGGGACGGTCGAGCAGATCGCGATGCCGTCGATGCCGTCGCCCAGTTCGTCGCCGAGGAGCGGGTGCATGCCCATCAGGCCCTGGAGGAGCACGGCCAGTTCGTCCGCGGTGCGGCGCGCGTCCGTGGAGATGCGCCAGTGCTCGACGATGTCCTCGCCGTCGAAGAGCCCGAGGACGGTGTGCGTGTTGCCGACGTCGATGGTGAGCAGCATGCCTACTCAGCCTCGCTCAGGGGCGTCTCGGAGGCGTCGCGCAGGTCGAGGCCGATGTCCAGGATGGGCGAGGAGTGCGTGAGGGCGCCCACCGCGAGGAAGTCGACGCCCGTGCGCGCGTACGCGGCGGCGGTGTCCAGGGTGAGGCGCCCCGAGGCCTCCAGGAGCGCGCGCCCGCCCACCAGGGCGACGGCCTCCTCGCACTCGGTGGGTGTGAAGTTGTCCAGGAGGACGAGGTCGGCGCCCGCGTCCAGGACTTCGCGCAGCTGGTCCACGGTGTCGACCTCGACCTCGATGGGCAGCTCGGGGAAGGTCTCCCGGACGGCCTTGAAGGCCTGGGCGACACCGCCGGCGGCGACCACGTGGTTGTCCTTGACGAGGGCCGCGTCGGAGAGGGACATGCGGTGGTTGACACCGCCGCCGCTGCGGACCGCGAACTTCTCCAGGGAGCGCAGCCCGGGCGTCGTCTTGCGGGTGTCCCGTACGCGCGCGCCGGTGCCCTCCAGGACGTCCGCCCACGCGCGCGTGGCCGTCGCGATGCCGGACAGGCGGCACAGCAGGTTCAGCGCGCTGCGCTCGGCCGTCAGCAGGTCCCTGGTGCGGGTCGTGACGCTCAGGAGCCGCTGGCCGGCTTCGACGCGGTCGCCGTCGTCGACGTGCCGCTCGACCTCGAACTCGTCGGTGCAGACGACGGAGACGACCGCCTCGGCGATCCGCAGGCCCGCCACGACACCGGCCTCGCGGGCGGTGAAGTCGGCGGTGGAGACGGCCTCCTCGGGGATGGTCGCGACCGTGGTCACGTCCACGCCGTGGTCGAGGTCCTCCTCGATGGCCAGGTGCGCGATGTCCTCGACCTCGACGGGGTCGAGCCCGGCGTCGGCGAGGAGCTGCGCGAGGGCGGGGTCGAGCCCGCACTCGGCGTACTCCGCGTCGTCGGCGCTGTACTCGCCGCAGCCGCAGCCGTCGCCGCAGCCACCGCCGTCGAGGAGGGGAAGGTCCGGGGTGCTCACTTCTGTCACTGCTCCTGGGGGCTGGGCGTGGGGGTCCTCCCGGTGCGCGCGCGGTCGCGGGCCCGGGGAAGTGTCGGGGGGAAGTCTGCGGTGTCGGTGGTGCGTACCGCGAGCGTCCGGTCGGGATTGAGACGTACGACGATGTGGCGCCGCCAGTTGTCGTCGTCCCGTTCGCCCCGGTCCTCGCGCCAGTGGCAGCCGCGGGTCTCCTCGCGGAGGCGGGCGGCGGCGACCAGGACGCGGGCCACGCACAGGAGGTTGGTGGCCTCCCAGGTGTCGACGCCCGGCTCGGCGGTCTTGCCGTTCTCGTCGAGGGCGTCGCGGGCGTCGGTGTGCAGTTGCTGGAGGCGGTCGGCGGCGCTCTCCAGGGAGTCGGCCGAGCGCAGGACGCCGGCGCCGTCCGTCATGATCCGCTGGATGGCGAACCGCGCCTCGGCGGCGAGCAGCGGGTGGCCGGGCTTCTGCGGCCGGTCGGCGCCGGGCGCGGGCACGCGCGCGTGGGGGCTGTTCCCGTCCTGCCGGCCCTCCCCGGGAGGGTTGTCGTCGTGGCCGTCGGCGATGTCCGCCGCGATGCGCTCGGCGTAGACGAGGCCCTCCAGGAGGGAGTTGGAGGCGAGCCGGTTGGCGCCGTGGACGCCGGTGCAGGCGACCTCGCCGCACGCGTACAGGCCGGGCACGGTCGTGCGGCCCCGGGAGTCGGTGCGCACGCCGCCGGAGGCGTAGTGGGCGGCCGGGGCGACCGGGATCGGCTCGGTGACCGGGTCGATGCCGTGGGTGCGGCAGGCGGCCAGGATCGTGGGGAAGCGGTGCTCCCACATGTGCGCCCCGAAGTGCCGGGCGTCCAGGTACATGTGCTCGGCGCCCTGCTCCTGCATGCGCCGGGTGATGCCCTTGGCGACGATGTCGCGCGGCGCCAGTTCGGCCAGTTCGTGCTGCCCCAGCATGAAGCGCTCACCCTGCGCGTCGACGAGGTGGGCGCCCTCGCCGCGGACCGCTTCGGAGACGAGCGGCTGCTGGCCCTCCGCGTCCGCGCCCAGGAACAGCACGGTGGGGTGGAACTGCACGAATTCCAGGTCGGAGACCTCGGCGCCCGCCCGCAGGGCCAGCGCCACGCCGTCGCCGGTGGACACCGACGGGTTGGTGGTCGCCGAGAAGACCTGGCCCATGCCGCCGGTGGCGAGGACCACCGCGGGCGCGTGGACGGCTCCCACGCCGTCGTGCTGGCCCTCCCCCATGACGTGCAGGGTCACGCCCGCGGTCCGTCCGTCGGCGTCCGTGAGGAGGTCCAGGACGAGCGCGTTCTCGACCGTGCGCAGCCCGCGCGCGCGGACCGCCTCGACGAGGGCCCGGGAGATCTCGGCGCCGGTCGCGTCGCCGCCCGCGTGGGCGATACGGCGGCGGTGGTGGCCGCCCTCGCGGGTCAGCTGCAGATCGCCCTCCTCGGACTCGTCGAAGTGGGCACCGGTCTCGATCAGACGGCGTACGGCGTCGGGGCCCTCGGTGACGAGGATGCGCACGGCGTCCTCGTCGCACAGGCCGGCGCCCGCGACCAGCGTGTCGTCGAGGTGCTGCTCGGGGGTGTCGCCCTCTCCCAGGGCCGCGGCTATGCCGCCCTGGGCCCAGCGGGTGGAGCCGTCGTCGAGGCGGGCCTTGGTGACGACGACCGTGCGCAGACCGGCGGCGTCGCAGCGCAGCGCGGTGGTGAGTCCGGCGACTCCGGAGCCGACGACCACGACGTCGGCGGTGACGGACCAGCCGGGCGCGGGCGCGTGCAGTCGTATGCCTGTGCTGGTCACGAGGCGGCTCCGAAGGTCAGAGGAATGTTGTCGATCAGCCGGGTCGTCCCGACCCGGGCGGCGACGGCGAGGACCGCCTCTCCGGTGTGGCCGTCCGGGATCTCGGTGAAGTCCGACGGATCGACCAGCGCCAGGTAGTCCAGGGTGAGCGGTGGGCTGAGCCGGGCCGCGTCGTCGAGGACCAGCCGGGCGGCGGCGCGGACCGCGGCGGGGCCTCCCGGGGCGGCCTTGGCGACGGCGTGCGTGTCGGCGGCGGCGCGGGACTCGCCGATGGCGCTGAGGGCCTCGGCACGCGCGTGCGTGGCGGGCACCTCACGGGCCCGGGCGCACAGGGCCTCCTGGGCGGCGTGCCGGTCGCTGCCCGCGAACAGGGCCTGGGAGAGGGCGAGCGCGGTGCGGCGCTCACCGGCCGACAGATAGCGGTTGCGGCTGGACAGGGCGAGACCGTCCGCCTCGCGGACCGTGGGGACGCCGACGATCTCCATGCCGAAGTTCAGGTCGCGCACCATGCGGCGGATCAGGGCGAGCTGCTGGGCGTCCTTCTGCCCGAACAGCGCCACGTCGGGCGCGGTGAGGTGCAGCATCTTGGCGACGACGGTGAGCATCCCGTCGAAGTGCCCGGGCCGTGTCGAGCCCTCAAGGCGCTCCCCCATCGGTCCCGCGCTGATCCGGACCTGGGGTTCGCCGCCCGGGTAGACCTCGTCCACGGAGGGGGCGAACACGGCGTCCGCGCCCGCCTGCTCGGCGATCTTGATGTCGGCGTCCAGGGTGCGCGGGTAGCGGTCGAGGTCCTCGCCCGCGCCGAACTGGAGGGGGTTGACGAAGACGGTGACGACGACCTCGCCGTCGGCTCCCGCGAGCTCCCTGGCGGTGCGGATCAGGGTGGCGTGGCCCTCGTGCAGGGCGCCCATCGTCATGACGACGGCGCGGCGGCCCGTGCGCGGGCGCGCGCGGAGCTCGGCGGCGGTGTTCAGCAGGACGGTGGTCATCGGGCTGCTCCGTTCCCGGCGCGCGGGGTCCCGGCGCCCGAGAGTGAACCTGCGCGCGTCATCGGACGTCTCCTTCGGGGACGTCCGGTCCGTCGGGGCCGTCGGCGAGTACGCCCAGGAGGTCCTCGGCGAGCTCCGGCTTGAGCAGGCCGTGGGCGAGGGCCCGGTCGGCCGTCGCGCGGGCCATCGCGAGGTAGCCGGCGACGGTCTGCGGGGCGTGCGCGCGCAGTTCGGTGATGTGCGCGGCGACCGTGCCCGCGTCGCCGCGTGCCACCGGTCCGGTGAGGGCCGCGTCGCCCGATCTGAGGGCGTTGTCCAGTGCGGCGCCGAGCAGCGGGCCCAGCATCCGGTCCGGGGCGTCGACGCCGGCCGTGCGCAGCAGGTCCATGGACTCGGCGACCAGGGTCACCAGGTGGTTGGCGCCCAGGGCGAGGGCCGCGTGGTACAGCGGCCGGGACTCCTCGGCGATCCATTCGGGCTCGCCGCCCATCTCGATGACCAGGGCCTCGGCGGCCAGCCGCAGCTCGTCGGGGGCGGTGATCCCGAAGGAGCATCCGGCGAGCCGCTGCACGTCCACGGGGGTGCCGCTGAACGTCATCGCGGGGTGCAGGGCCAGCGGCAGTGCCCCGGCGCGCAGGGCGGGGTCGAGGATCCTCGCCCCGTACCGCCCCGAGGTGTGCACGAGGAGCTGGCCCGGCCGCACGGAGCCGGTGTCGACGAGCCCTTCGACCAGGCCCGGCAGGGCGTCGTCGGGGACCGTCAGCAGGACCAGGTCGGCCCGCTCCAGGACCTGCTCGGGTGTCACCAGCGGCACGTCGGGCAGCAGGTGCGCGGCGCGGCGCCGGGAGGCGTCGGAGACCCCGGACACGGCCACCGGGCGGTGCCCGGCCAGCTGGAGCGACGCGGCCAGCGCGGGGCCCACACGCCCGGCGCCGACGACGCCGACGGTGAGGCGCGCGGGGCGGTCCTTGGGGTCTGCCTGGGGGAATGTACTCACTCGACGGCGGCCTTCCGTTCCAGTCCGCTCGGGGTACCGGACGCTTTCTCGTCATGTTAACGCGATCGGTCCGAGGCCGTTTTTCCGTCCACAGGTTCTTGTCCACAGCCTGTGGGAAATCCACAGGCCGCGGTACGGGGACCGCCGTGGAATTCAGGTGCTCCCCGGCACGGCGTCCTGCATCATCCGGAGCATGAGCGATGCGGCGCAGGGGTCGGAAGTGGTGGAGCAGTCGCCGAAGCAGCGGCGGGAGCGGCGCAGGGTCGCCTGGCGAGGGGCCCGCCGGGCGCTGTGGCGGCCCGGTTTCCGTGCCACGGTCGGTGAGCTGCTGACCGGGCTGACGGACGCCGCGCCGGACGTGTACGACCTGGACCTGCCGGTGGACATGTACGGCAACGGGATCGTGGAGACCCTGGAGGAGCGGGTCGCCGCCCTGCTCGGCAAGGAGGCCGCCGCCTTCTTCCCGTCGGGGACCATGGCCCAGCAGGTGGCGCTGCGCTGCTGGGCGGGCCGTACGGGCAACGCGACGGTGGCGATGCATCCGCTGTCGCACCCGGAGGTCCACGAGAGGCATTCCTTCAGCACCGTCAGCGGTCTGCGGACCGTCCATCCCACGAGCGAGCCGCGGATGCCCTGTGCCGACGAGGTGCGCGACCTGGACGAGCCCTTCGGGGCGCTGTTCCTCGAACTGCCGCTCCGGGAGGCCGGTTTCCTGCTGCCCTCCTGGGAGGAGCTGGTCGCCGTCACGGACGCGGCACGCGAACGCGACGCCGTGGTGCACTTCGACGGGGC
Organism: Streptomyces sp. NPDC060205; assembly: GCF_042728395.1. Classification (NCBI taxonomy): domain Bacteria; kingdom Bacillati; phylum Actinomycetota; class Actinomycetes; order Kitasatosporales; family Streptomycetaceae; genus Streptomyces; species Streptomyces sp. NPDC060205. The sequence continues at coordinate 2,241 of NZ_JBHWZP010000225.1, read as the reverse complement.
CCGCCTGTGGGAGTGCGGCACGCATTTCGGCCGCTCCCTGGCCGAGATCGCGGACCTCGCGGACAGTGTCTACGTGTCCTTCTACAAGTCGCTGGGCGGCTTCGGCGGCGCCGCGCTCGCGGGCCCGAGGACGCTGGTCGACGAGGCGAAGGCCTGGCGCCACCGGTACGGCGGCCAGATCCTCCAGCAGTTCCCCACCGCCCTGTCCGCGCTGATCGGCCTGGAGCGGGAACTGCCCCGGCTGCCGGAGTACGTGGCCCACGCGCGCGTGGTCGCCGGGGCGCTGCGGGAGGGGTTCGCCGCGGCGGGGCTCCCCTGGGCGCGGGTCCACCCGGAGGAGCCGCACACGCACCAGTTCCAGGTGTGGCTGCCGTACGAGGCCGACGGCCTGACCGACGCGGGGACGCTGCAGGCGGAGGAGACGGGCGTGTCGCTCTTCCCGCAGGTCTGGGACCCGCGCGGGCCCGGCATCGCGTACACCGAGGTCACGGTGGGCGCGCCGGGCCTGGAGTGGACGGCGGACGACGTACGGGCCGCCGTCAGGGAGTTCGTGGCGCGCATTCCCCGCTGATCACCGGTCCGGCCGGCCTGCTCGGCTCGGCCGGCCTGCTGGGGCGGGCCTTCCGGCTCGGGCGGGCGAACAGGCGCGCCCAGGCCGTCCCCATCCGTGCCCGTGTCCGACCCCGGGCAGGGCGGCCCGCCAGGACCGCGCGGAACTGCCGGTGGTCGGGCAGTTCGCGCATGACCTGCCAGTCGTGGGCGCCGGGGGCGGGCGGGGTCGGGTCGCCGTGCTGCCGGGCGCGATAGGTGTCCAGTAGGTACTGCTGGGTGATGCTCATGACGGATCGCCTTCTCGGGACGGGTACGGACGTTCGCCGGAACCGGTGCCGACATCGGTTCCGGTTCCGGGCGTTCTCCGTGGGCCCCGCGGTGCCCCGGTGGACCCAGCGTGCGCCGGACCCCCCGTCGGCGTCCCGTCGATTGACGGCGCTCGTCAATCGGGGGCCGCGTTGTCGGTGGCGGGGTGCACCATGAGGTCATGAGCGTGACCATCGACATCTCCGGGCTGCGCAGGGAGCGGGTGGCCGTCGTGCCCTCGCCCCTGGCCGAGTTGTGCATGGCACTGCACGCGCTGGCCGAGCCGGGCCACCACCCCGGCCTCCAGGGCTGGGCGACGGGTGTGACCGCCCGTCTCGACCCGCATCTGGCCGACCGGATGTGCGAGGCCGACTTCCTGTGGCGCACGACGTTCTCGGACCTGTTCCTGCCGTACGCGGGCGCGGGCGGCAGCACGCTTCCCGGCGCCACGCTCGCCGAGGAGCTGGACCTGCTCGACAAGCTGGCGGACGAGCAGTTCGTGGACGCGGCCCTGGAGTTCACCTGCGCGCTGCCGTACGACGTGCAGGGCGCCGGTGCCCTGGCCGACCCCGTCTCCCGCCGGCGGGCCCTTGAGCTGGCCGCCGCGCGCGGGCCGGGGCCGGCGGAGTTCACCGAGCGGCTGCTGGCCGACCCGCCGCGGATCCGGGCCTGGCTGCGGCAGTTCCTGGAGGACTGTGACGAGGCCTTCTTCGCCGACACCTGGTCGCGGCTGCGCCACCAGCTCGCGGCGGACGCCCGCCGCAAGACGGACCTGCTCGGCCGGCGGGGCCTGGGCGAGGCCCTGGCGTCCGTGTCGGCCGCGGTGACGCTCGACGAGGGCGCGGGCCGGATCGTCGTCGACAAGCTGGGCCACGGCCACACGTCGATCCGGGCCGGCAGTCTCCTGCTGGTGCCGACGAGCCTCGGCTGGCCGCACCTCATGGTGCTGCACCGGTACGGGTGGCAGCCGGTGATCCACTACCCGGTCGGCTCGCCGGAGCTGACGGTCCCGACCTCCGTCGAGCAGCTGACGCTGCGGATGACGGCCCTGTCCCATCCGATGCGGATGCGGCTGTGCCGGAGCCTGGCCCGCAGCACGTTCACCACGAGCGAGCTGGCGCAGACGCACGGGATGACGGCTCCGGAGATATCCCGGCATCTGAGCGTGCTGAAGAAGGCGGGGCTGCTGACCACTCGCCGGCGCGGGCGGTACGTGCTGCACCAGTTGGACGTCACGATGGTGGACCGCCTGGGCAGCGACTTCCTGGAGGGCATCCTCCGCTGACCGCTCCGCGGGGGGTGCCGGTTGTGTTCGGCTGCGGCCCCGGTGGGGGTCACCCGCGCAGTTCCCCGCGCCCCTAGGCACCCAGGGGCGCGGGGAAC
>NZ_JBHWZP010000224.1:0-15507 GCF_042728395.1 Streptomyces sp. NPDC060205 | reverse complement strand
GGCTAACTACCAGCCCGTCCGGCGTTTGAGGACGAGCGCGCAGCGCGATACGGGGGCGAGGGGGCGCAGCCCCCATGCAGTGACGGGAAGGGTAGGGGCGGCGGGGGCGAGAGAAGTCCGGTCAGGACCCCGTCAGGTCGCGGACCAGTGAGTCCGCCGCGCCGTACGGGTCCAGGTCGCCCGACACGATCCGGTCGGCGAGCGCGCTGAGGCGCCGGTCCCCGTGCAGGGACCCGATCCGCTCCCGCAGCGCCGTGACCGCGATCGTCTCGACCTCGCGGGACGCGCGCGCGAGCCGCCGAGCGGCAAGCTCCCCCCGCTCCTCCATCCACGCCCGGTGCTTCTCCAGCGCCTCGACGACCTCGTCGATGCCCTCCCCGCGCGCGGCCACCGTCTTGACGATGGGCGGCCGCCAGTCCCCCGGCCCACGGGACTCGCCGAGCCCGAGCATGTGGTTCAGCTCACGGGCCGTCGCGTCGGCCCCGTCCCGGTCGGCCTTGTTGACCACGTACACGTCGCCGATCTCCAGGATTCCGGCCTTGGCCGCCTGGATGCCGTCGCCCATGCCGGGGGCCAGGAGCACCACGCTCGTGTCGGCCTGGGAGGCGATCTCGACCTCGGACTGGCCGACGCCGACGGTCTCGACGAGGATCACGTCGCAGCCGGCCGCGTCGAGCACCCGGACGGCCTGGGGCGCGGCCCACGCGAGCCCGCCGAGGTGCCCGCGGGTGGCCATCGAGCGGATGTAGACGCCGGGATCCGAGGCGTGGTCCGACATCCGGACGCGGTCGCCGAGCAGCGCCCCGCCGGAGAACGGCGACGACGGGTCGACGGCGAGGACGCCGACCCGCCTGCCCTGCCGCCGATAGGCGGACACGAGCGCCGACGTGGAGGTCGACTTGCCGACGCCGGGTGATCCGGTGAGGCCCACGACGTACGCGTTGCCCGCGAGCGGGGCCAGCGCGGCCATGACCTCGCGCAGTTGCGGGGACGCCCCCTCCACCAGGGAGATCAGCCGGGCCACGGCCCGGGGCCGGCCTTCCCTGGCCGCGGCCACCAGCGAGGGGACGTCCTGCATCACAGCTCCGTTCACCAGTTCAACCGGCCGGTCCCGCCGGCCGGTCACGTACGTGCGTCAGGCCTTCGGTACCCGCACGATCAGTGCGTCACCCTGCCCGCCGCCGCCGCAGAGCGCCGCCGCGCCCACGCCGCCGCCGCGCCGCTGCAGTTCGAGGGCGAGGTGCAGGACGAGCCGGGCGCCGGACATGCCGATCGGGTGGCCGAGCGCGATGGCGCCGCCGTTGACGTTCACCTTTTCCGTGGACACGCCGAGATCCTTCATTGACTGGACCGCGACGGCGGCGAAGGCCTCGTTGATCTCGATCAGGTCAAGATCCTCGACGCCGATGCCCTCCTTCTTGAGGGCGTGCTGGATGGCGTTCGACGGCTGCGACTGCAAAGAGTTGTCGGGTCCCGCGACGTTTCCGTGGGCGCCGATCTCCGCGATCCAGTCGAGGCCGAGCGCCTCGGCCCTGGCCTTGCTCATGACGACGACGGCGGCGGCGCCGTCGGAGATCTGCGAGGCGGAGCCCGCCGTGATCGTGCCGTCCTTGGTGAAGGCGGGGCGCAGTTTGCCGAGCGACTCGGCGGTCGTCTCGCCGCGGATGCCCTCGTCCTGGCTGAAGACGACGGGCTCGCCCTTGCGCTGCGGGATCTCGACGGGGGTGATCTCCGCCTCGAAGGTGCCGTTCTTCTGCGCGGCGGCGGCCCGCTGGTGGGAGAGGGCGGCGATCTCGTCCTGCTCGGGCCGCAGGATGTTCAGCCGGGTGTTGTGCTTCTCCGTCGACTCGCCCATGGCGATGTTCTCGAAGGCGTCGGTCAGGCCGTCGTACGCCATCGCGTCGAGCATCTCGATCGCGCCGTACTTGTAGCCCTCACGGGACTTCGGCAGCAGGTGGGGGGCGTTGGTCATCGACTCCTGGCCGCCCGCGACCACGATGTCGAACTCACCGGCGCGGATGAGCTGGTCGGCGAGCGCGATGGCGTCGAGGCCCGACAGGCACACCTTGTTGATCGTGAGCGCCGGGACGCTCATCGGGATGCCCGCCTTGACGGCTGCCTGGCGTGCCGGGATCTGCCCTGCCCCGGCCTGGAGCACCTGGCCCATGATCACGTACTGCACCTGGTCGCCGCCGATACCCGCACGGTCGAGGGCGGCCTTGATCGCGAATCCACCGAGGTCGGCTCCCGAGAAGGACTTCAGGGAGCCGAGCAGTCGTCCCATCGGGGTGCGTGCACCCGCAACGATGACGGAGGTGGTGTTGTTCGTTCCAGACATGAGGAGCGATCCCCTTCCAGCTTGCACAGCCGAGGAGTGAACGAGGGTTTACTTAGAAGGTACTGAGCGGTAGGCCAGCCGTCATCCGGCCCGTCGTGTGATCGCGCGCACGTTGCGTAACCGTCCGCGGAGCGCTGCACTGACTGCATGCTGACGCGAATCGACCACATCGGGATCGCCTGTTTCGACCTCGACGCGACCGTCGAGTTCTACCGGGCCACGTACGGCTTCGAGGTGTACCACTCCGAGGTCAACGAGGAGCAGGGCGTGCGCGAGGCCATGCTCAAGATCAATGAGACGTCCGACGGAGGCGCCTCCTACCTGCAGCTCCTGGAGCCCACCCGCGAGGACTCCGCGGTCGGGAAGTGGCTGGCCAAGAACGGTGAGGGCGTACATCACATCGCCTTCGGCACGGCGGACGTGGACGCCGACGCGGCCGGCATCCGGGACAAGGGCGTACGCGTGCTGTACGACGAGCCGCGCAGGGGTTCGATGGGCTCCAGGATCACCTTTCTGCACCCAAAGGATTGCCATGGCGTCCTGACAGAACTGGTCACTTCGGCGCCAGTTGAGTCACCTGAGCACTGACCTCCGTATATCTGGGCCGGTAGGGTTGGGCACGGCCGTCGCCTCTTCGGGGCGGTCCGGGTCCTCATCGTCAGGATCCGAGGGCCGGGGTCCAGGTTTCGGGGGACGAGCGTCGGGGGAGCAGCCCGTGCTCCGCCGTTGATCTGACACCATTCCCCGGGGGCCCTGTCCGGCGGATGGACGGTGCTCGTTTGGAGAGACTTGCGACCAGGGGACGGATGGGACCGCGCAGTGCGGGGCTACGAACGCCAGGAGCGAGAGCCGGCGGCTGACGTCGACCACCTCTCTCGGTTCGAGGCCGAGATGGAACGGCTGAAGACCGAGCGGGAGAAGGCCGTCCAGCACGCCGAGGACCTCGGCTATCAGGTCGAGGTGCTGCGCGCCAAGCTGCACGAGGCGCGCCGCAGTCTGGCGACCCGGCCTGCCTACGACAGCGCCGACATCGGCTATCAGGCCGAGCAGATGCTCCGTAATGCGCAGGTCCAGGCGGACCAGCTGCGCCAGGACGCCGAGCGGGAGCTGAGCCAGGCCCGCGCGCAGACGCAGCGGATCCTCCAGGAGCATGCGGAGCAGGCCGCCCGTCTCCAGGCGGAGCTGCATCAGGAGGCGGTCACCCGCCGCCAGCAGCTCGACCAGGAGCTGGCCGAGCGCCGGCAGAGCGTCGAGTCGCACGTCAACGAGAACGTGGCGTGGGCCGAGCAGCTGCGGGCCCGCAGCGAGCAGCAGGCCCGCCGGCTGGCCGACGAGTCGCGCGGCGAGGCCGAGCAGGCCCTGGCCGCCGCCCGCGCGGAGGCCGAGCGGATCACGGGAGAGGCCCGTCAGCGGCTGCAGAGCGACGCCGAGCGGGCGCGCGCGGAGGCCGAGGCGCTGCTGCGCCGGGCCCGCACGGACGCCGAGCGGCTGCTGAACGCCGCCTCGACGCAGGCCCAGGAGGCCACCGAGCACGCCGAGCAGCTGCGCAGTTCGACCGCGTCCGACTCGGACGCCGCCCGCCGCCAGGCCGGCGAGCTGAGCCGCGCAGCCGAGCAGCGCATCAACGAGGCCGAGGCGGCCCTGCGCGAGGCGCGGGCCGAGGCGGAGAAGGTCCTCGCCGAGGCCAAGGAGGCCGCGGCCAAGACGCTCGCCGGCGCGGAGTCGGCGAACGAACAGCGCACGCGTACGGCCAAGGAGCAGGTCGCCCGGCTGGTCAGCGAGGCCACCAAGGAGGCCGAGTCCACCAAGTCCGAGGCCGAGCAGGTCGTCGCGGACGCCCGTACCAAGGCAGAGAAGATCATCGCGGAGGCGGAGGAGAGCGCCCGCAGCCTCACCGCCGAGGAGACCGCGTCCCAGCTCGCCAAGGCGGCCCGTACCGCCGAGGAGGTGCTGAACAAGGCGTCCGAGGACGCCAAGGCGACCACCAGGGCCGCCTCCGAGGAGGCCGAGCGGATCCGCGCCGAGGCCGAGGCCGAGGCGGACCGGCTGCGCGCCGAGGCGCACGACATCGCCGAGCAGCTCAAGGGCACGGCGAAGGACGACACCAAGGAGTACCGCGCCAAGACGGTCGAGCTGCAGGAGGAGGCCCGCAGGCTGCGCGGCGACGCCGAGCAGCTGCGCGCCGACGCCAACGAAGAGGGCGAGCGGATCCGCTCCGAGGCCCGGCGCGAGGCCGTCCAGCAGATCGAGGAGGCGGCCAGGACCGCCGAGGAGCTGCTGTCCAAGGCGAAGGCCGACGCGGACGAACTGCGGTCGAACGCCACCACGGAGAGCCAGCGGGTGCGCACCGAGGCCATCGAGCGCGCGACGACGCTGCGCCGTCAGGCCGAGGAGACCCTGGAGCGCACCCGTACGGAGGCCGAGCGGCACCGCACGGAGGCCGTCGAGCAGTCCGAGGAGATCAAGGCGGAGGCCGAGCGGGCCGCCGCGGAGCTGCACGAGGACACCGAGCGGGCCATAGCGGCCCGCCAGGCCGAGGCGGCCGAGGGGCTGGCCCGGCTCCACACGGAGGCCGAGGAGCGCCTCGCCTCCGCCGAGCAGGCGCTGACCGACGCGCGCGCGGAGTCCGAGCGGATCCGCCGCGAGGCGTCCGAGGAGATCGACCGGCTGCGCGCCGAGGCCGCCGAGCGGATCCGTACGCTCCAGGCGCAGGCCGAGACGGAGGCCGAGCGGCTGCGCACGGAGGCCGCCTCGGACGCGTCCGCGTCCCGTGCCGAGGGCGAGGCCATCGCCGTCCGGCTGCGTTCGGACGCCTCGGTGGAGGCCGAGCGGCTCAAGACGGAGGCACAGGACACCGCGGACCGCGTACGGGCGGAGGCGCAGGCCGCCGCCGAGCGGCTGGCGACCGAGGCCGCCGAGGCGCTGTCCGCGGCCCAGGAGGAGGCCGCCAGGCGCCGCCGCGAGGCCGAGGAACTGCTCGGCGCCGCGCGCCAGGAGGCCGACCAGGAGCGCGAGCGGGCCCGCGAGCAGAGCGAGGAGCTGCTGGCCTCGGCGCGCAACCGCGTGGAGGAGGCCCAGACCGAGGCCGTCCGGCTGGTCGAGGAGGCGGACCGCCGGGCGACCGAGATGGTGTCGGCCGCCGAGCAGACCGCACAGCAGGTGCGCGACGCCGTGGCCGGACTGCACGAGCAGGCCCAGGAGGAGATCACCGGCCTGCGCAGCGCCGCCGAGCACGTGGCGGAGCGCCTGCGCACCGAGGCGCAGGAGGAGTCCGACCGGGTCCGCGCCGACGCGTACGCGGAGCGGGAGCGGGCGACCGAGGACGGCAACCGCGTCCGGCGCGAGGCGCGCGAGGAGGCGGAGGCCGCCAAGTCCCTCGCGGAGCGCACGGTCTCGGAGGCGATCGCGGAGTCCGAGCGGCTGCGTTCGGACGCCGCGGAGCATCTGCAGCGGGCGCGTACGGAGGCTTCGGACGCGGTCGCGTCGGCCGAGCAGGACGCCGCGCGTTCCCGGGCCGAGGCACGGGAGGACGCCAACCGCATCCGCTCGGACGCGGCGACGCAGGCGGACACCCTCATCACCGAGACGACGGCCGAGGTCGAGCGGCTCACGGCGGAGACCAACCAGGAGGCGGAGCGGGTCCGCGCCGAGTCCGTGGCGAAGGCCGAGAAGCTGATCTCGGACGCGACGGGCGACGCGGAGCGGCTGCGCGCCGAGGCGGCCGACACGGTCGGCTCCGCGCAGCAGCACGCCGAGCGGATCCGGTCGGAGGCCGAGCGCTTCAAGGCCGAGGCCGCCCAGGAGGCCGACCGCCTCATGTCGAACGCCCGCGACGAGGCCGACGACACGCTGGACAAGGCACGCAAGGAGGCCAACAAGCGGCGCTCCGAGGCGGCCGAGCAGGTCGACAAGCTGATCACGGAGACGACCGCCGAGGCCGACAAGCTGCTCTCGGAGTCGCAGCAGGCCGCGCACAAGACCACCGCGGACGCCGAGGCACAGGCCGACACGATGGTGGGCGCCGCCCGCAACGAGGCGGAACGGCTGCTGTCCGAGGCCACGATCGAGGGCAACACCCGCGTGGAGCGGGCCAGGACGGACGCCGACGAGCTGCTGGTCGGCGCGCGCCGGGACGCGACGGCCATAAGGGAGCGCGCCGAGGAGCTGCGCGACCGGATCACCGGCGAGATCGAGGAACTGCACGACCGGGCCCGCCGGGAGTCCGCCGAGACGATGAAGGCGGCCGGCGACCGGTGCGACGCGCTGATCAGGGCCGCCGAGGACCAGCTCAAGGAGGCCGAGGCGAAGGCCAAGGACCTCGTGTCGGAAGCCGGTTCGGAGGCGAGCAAGGTCCGGATCGCCGCGGTGAAGAAGGCGGAGGGGCTCCTCAAGGAGGCCGAGCAGAAGAAGGCCGCGCTCATCGCGGAGGCCGAGGGCATCAGATCCGAGGCGGTCCGCGAGGCGCGGGCCGCGGTCGAGGAGGGCAAGCGCGAGCTGGAGGTGCTGGTCCGCCGTCGGCAGGACATCAATGCCGAGATCTCCCGTGTCCAGGACGTCCTGGAGGCGTTGGAATCCTTTGAGGCGCCGTCGAGTGGCAAGGACGGGGGCGTCAAGGCGGGCGCGGCGGCCGGTGCGACCCGTTCGGGTGGCAAGCCGTCCGAGGGCTAGCCAGATGGGCAACTTCCGTGCATGCCGGGGGGCTTCAGTGAAGCTCCCTGGCAAGCGTTCCGGCCGTTAGCCACCAAAAAGGGTGTCATTCTCCATATCAATCGGGCTACTGCTCGATGACACACCGTTTTGGCCCCTAGGATTCCACCTATCACCTCACCGGTCTCATTCGACAGGAACCCCATGAGCGACACTTCCCCCTACGGCTTCGAGCTTGTGCGGCGTGGGTACGACCGCGCTCAGGTGGACGAACGCATTTCGAAGCTCGTCTCCGACCGTGACAGCGCTCTGGCCCGCATCACTGCTCTCGAAAAGCGCATCGAGGAACTCCATCTCGAAACGCAGAACGCCCAGGCCCAGGTAAGCGACGCCGAGCCGTCGTACGCCGGCCTCGGTGCCCGCGTCGAGAAGATCCTCCGCCTCGCCGAGGAGGAGGCCAAGGACCTGCGCGAGGAGGCCCGCCGCGCGGCGGAGCAGCACCGTGAGCTCGCCGAGTCGGCGGCCCAGCAGGTGCGCAACGACGCAGAATCGTTCGCTGCGGACCGCAAGTCCAAGGCGGAGGACGAAGGCGTCCGGATCGTCGAGAAGGCCAAGACGGACGCTTCCCAGCTCCGTCAGGAGGCGACGAAGGACGCGCAGTCGAAGCGCGAGGAGGCGGACGCCCTCTTCGAGGAGACCCGCGCGAAGGCCGCGCAGGCCGCCGCCGACTTCGAGACGAACCTCGCCAAGCGGCGTGAGCAGTCCGAGCGTGACCTGGCCTCGCGTCAGGCCAAGGCCGAGAAGCGCCTCGCGGAGATCGAGCACCGCGCGGAGCAGCTTCGGCTCGAAGCCGAGAAGCTGCGTACGGACGCCGAGCGTCGTGCCCGTCAGACCGTCGAGACGGCTCAGCGGCAGGCCGAGGACATCGTGGCCGACGCGAACGCGAAGGCCGACCGGATCCGGTCGGAGTCCGAGCGGGAGCTTGCGGCGCTCACGAACCGGCGTGACTCGATCAACGCGCAGCTCACGAACGTGCGCGAGATGCTGGCGACGCTCACGGGGGCGGCTGTTGCCGCCGCCGGGTCGCCCGCTGAGGATGAGCCGATCACTCGTGGGGTGCCGGCTCAGCAGTCCCGCTAGGCGCTGGCGCTGGCCCTGGCTCAGTACGGGTCGGGTTGAGGTTGCGGGGATCTGCGGACCGGCTGTGGCTGGTCGCGCAGTTCCCCGCCCCCCCCTACGGGGCTGTGGCTGGTCGCGCCCACGCGGCGGAGCCGCATATCGATACAGCCCCGCGCCCCTTACGGGGCCCCTTGCCACTCCGGTGGCAGGGGGCTTTGTTGCGTTTTAGCCTCGGGGGATGATCGAGGTTGCGGGGCTGACCAAGCGGTACGGCGAGAAGATGGCTGTGAATCAGCTGACGTTCGCCGTGCGGCCCGGGATCGTCACCGGGTTTCTCGGGCCGAACGGGGCCGGGAAGTCGACGACCATGCGGATGATGCTCGGGCTCGACCGGCCGACCGCGGGGGACGTCCGGATCGACGGGCAGCACTACGACAGGCTCAAGGACCCGCTGACGTACATCGGCGCCCTGCTCGACGCCAAGGCCATGCACGGCGGCCGCAGCGCCTTCAACCACCTGCTGTGCCTCGCGCAGAGCAACGGCATCCCACGCGCCCGGGTGCACGAGGTCCTGGACACCGTCGGCCTCACCGCGGTGGCGAAGAAGAAGGCCAAGGGCTTCTCGCTCGGCATGGGCCAGCGGCTCGGTATCGCGGGCGCGCTGCTCGGCGACCCCCGGATCCTGATGTTCGACGAGCCGGTCAACGGGCTCGACCCCGAGGGCATCCACTGGATCCGGAACCTGATGAAGTCCCTCGCCGCCCAGGGCCGTACCGTCTTCGTCTCCTCGCACCTGATGAGCGAGATGGCGCTGACCGCCGACCATCTCGTGGTGATCGGCCAGGGCCGGCTGCTCGCCGACACCTCCATGGCCGACTTCATCAGGGAGAACTCCCGCTCGTACGTACGCATCCGGTCGCCCCAGCGTGAGCTGTTGCTCGACGTGCTGCACCGGGCCGGGATCGTCGCCGTGGAAACCGGCGGCGGGACGCTTGAGGTGGACGGGCACCGGCCCGAGGACATCGGTGAGCTTGCCGCGCAGCACCGGATCGTGCTGCACGAGCTGAGCCCCCAGCAGGCCTCGCTGGAGGAGGCGTTCATGCAGCTCACGGCGGAGTCGGTGGAGTACCACGCGCACACCGGCGCTCCGCTCGGCGCGGCGCCGCCGCCCCTTCCCGGCGGGCAGCCGGGGCCGCAGGTGCCGGGACCCCAGTGGGGCGACGACTGGAAGAAGGGCTGAATCCATGGCCGCGACCCAGGTCCTGAGGTCCGAATGGACCAAGATCCGGTCGGTGGCGTCCACCCTGTGGACGCTGAGCCTCGCCGCCGTGGTGACCGTCGTGCTCGGCGTACTGATCTCGCTGCTGTCGAAGAACGAGTTCGACAAGATGAGCGCGAAGGACCGGCTCTCCTTCGACCCCACCTACATCAGCTTCGCGGGGATGAGCCTCGGGCAGCTGGCGATGATCGTGTTCGGTGTGCTGGTGGTGTCCAACGAGTACAGCACCGGCATGATCCGCACCTCGCTCTCCGCCGTCCCGCAGCGCGGCACGTTCCTGTTCAGCAAGATCGCGGTGGCGACCGGACTGGCCTTCGTCGTGGGCCTCGTGACCAGCTTCGTCGCGTTCTTCCTCGGCCAGGCGATGCTCGGCTCGCACAAGGCGGCGATCGGTGACCCGGGCGTCCTGCGCGCGGTCATCGGCGGCGGCCTCTACATGACCCTCATCGCCGTCTTCTCGATGGGCGTCGCCACGATGCTCCGCAGCCCGATGCTGTCCCTGGGCATCCTGATGCCGTTCTTCTTCCTGATCTCCGCCATCCTCGGCAACGTCTCGGCCACCAAGAAGATCGGTCAGTTCCTTCCCGACCAGGCCGGCAGCAAGATCATGCAGGTGGTCACGCCGCTCGACGACGACGTACCGTACGGACCCTGGGGAGGGCTGGGCATCATGGTGCTGTGGGTCGTCGTCGCGGTGATCGGCGGGTACGTGCTGCTGAAGAGGCGGGACGCCTGAGGTTTTTTACCCGCTCTTGAAGGGAACCGTCAGCGCCCCGATATCCTCCTAACCCTTACGGGGGCGTGTGCCCCGACGTCCTGAACCTTTCGATGGGTGCGGAGAATGATCGAGGCAGTCGGCCTGACGAAGCGCTACGGCGACAAGACGGCCGTGTACAACCTTTCCTTCCAGGTCAGGCCGGGCTCGGTCACCGGCTTCCTCGGCCCCAACGGGTCGGGCAAGTCCACGACCATGCGGATGATTCTCGGGCTGGACAACCCCAGCGCCGGGCAGGTGACGATCGGTGGCTACTCGTACCGCAAACTGCCCAACGCCCCGCGCCAGGTCGGCGCGCTGCTCGACGCCAAGGCCGTGCACGGCGGCCGGCACGCCCGCAACCACCTGCTGTGCCTGGCCCAGCTGTCGGGCATCCCCGCCCGCCGGGTGGACGAGGTGCTCGGCGTCGTGGGCCTCCAGGACGTGGCGAAAAAGCGCTCCAAGGGCTTCTCGCTCGGCATGGGCCAGCGGCTCGGCATCGCCGCCGCGCTGCTCGGCGACCCGCAGGTGCTCCTCTTCGACGAGCCGGTCAACGGACTCGACCCCGAGGGCATCCTCTGGGTGCGCAATCTGATGAAGTCGCTGGCCGCGGAGGGCCGGACGGTCTTCGTCTCCTCGCACCTGATGAGCGAGATGGCCCTCACGGCGGACCACCTCATCGTGATCGGCCGCGGCCAGCTGCTGGCCGACATGAGCGTGCGGGACTTCATCTCGCACAACTCGGCCGACTTCGCACGGGTGCGCACCCCCGGCACCGACCCCGCCCAGCGGGAGAAGCTGACGGCCGCGCTCACGGAGGCGGGCGGGCAGGTGCTGCCCGAGCAGGACGGCGCGCTGCGCGTCACCGGGCTGCCGCTCCCCCGCATCAGCGACCTCGCCCACGACGCCGACGTACGGCTGTGGGAACTGTCCCCGCACCAGGCCTCGCTGGAGGAGGCGTACATGCGGATGACGCAGGGCGCGGTCGACTACCGCTCCACCATCGACCAGCGCGCGGGCCTGCAGCAGCAGTTGCCGCCGGGTGCGATGCCGCCGCCGCAGATGCCGGTGCCGGGACAGGGCCAGCCGGGCTGGTACGCGCCGCCCCCGCCCCAGCAGGGCGGGCAGCCGTTCGCGATGCCCCAGGGACAGCCGCCCGCGGGCCCCTACGGCGCTCCGGGCGCCCCGGGCGCGGGAGGGCCCAACCCGTACGCGCAGCCCGCTCAGCCGGCCCCTGCGCCGTCCGCTCCCGCGCAGCCCGCTCCCGTCCAGCCCCCGGCCGCCCCCGCGCAGCCCTCCTCCGCCGCCCCCGACCTGACCAAGCCCGAGGACGCCCGATGAGCACGCCCCAGCCGCAGACGCACCAGCAGGCCGCCCCTGCCCCGAACTGGCAGTCGGCGCCCGGGACTTCGTACACCTCGCCGATTCCGGTCACGCGCACCCATCTCGGGCACGCGCTCAGCTCGGAGTGGACGAAGATCAAGTCGGTGCGCTCCACGATGTGGACGCTCGGCGTGTTCCTGCTCCTGGTCGTGGGGATCGGTCTGCTCGTCGCGGCCCAGACCCAGGACACCGACTACGCGGACGTCCCGTACACGATCCCCGCGTTCTTCGGGCTGATCCTCGGGCAGATCTGCCTGATCACCCTGGGCGTGCTGGTGGTCTCGTCCGAGTACGGCACGGGCATGATCCGTACGACGTTCACGGCCTCGCCCCAGCGCCACCGGGTGCTCACCGCCAAGCTGCTGATCTTCTTCGTCGTCGCGTTCGCCGTGTCGGCGCTGGCCATCGGGTTCGTCGGCCTGATCACGTCGGGCATGCACGGCGGGTCGTCGGACAACGCGTGGGGCGGGACCGTCCTGAAGGGCGCGCTGTACGTGTCGCTGCTCGGCGTGCTCGCGCTCGCCGTGGGCTCGATGCTGCGGCACTCCGCGGGCGCGATCACCGCGATGCTCGGACTGGTGCTGGTCCCGGCGATCCTGCCGGCGTTCCTGATGATGTCCGAGAGCCTGCGCACGGTCGGCGAGAAGATGATGGACTACAACGCCCCGAACGCGCTCGCCAAGATCTTCGAGATCGACTCCGAGAACGGGGGCGGCACCTCGCAGCTCCTCCTGCTCGTCGGGGTGACCGCCGCGGCGATCGCGGGCGCGTACGTGCTCCTTGAGCGACGGGACGTCTGAGTCACGCAGTGTCCGAGTGTCCGCCGAGGTACTAGAACCGCGGCGCGTTGCGGGACCGCTGCACCCTTGTGGTGCGGCGGTCCTTCGCGTTCCAGCACGACTTGTGCCAGTGGCGGCGCTCGTCCACCCCGGAGTGCTCGGGCCAGGCGACCACGTGCGGGACACCGGAGGGGATCTGCTGGTCGCAGCCCGGGCAGCGGTACGTCTTGCCCTGCGCGCTCGCTCCCGCCACGTGCCGTACGCTCCAGGACTCGCCCTGCCAGCTCTCGGCCGACTGCCAGCCGCCGTACCGGTCGGACGGATCCTCGTCCGCGCTGCGGCCGGAGCCACCGACGTGGGGACGGTTGCGACGCGGGGACACAGGACACCTCACGGAGCTATACAGGGAGCAGGGGCTGCGTCCAGCCTACGCGGAGCTCCCAGGGGTACGCGTACGTCACCAATCCCCACAGACCTCCCGCACGGTCGGCTCATTCTCCAGACAATCCGCCAATCTCCCCGCCAAGCCGTGTCTTTGGCACGTGTCAGACGGTTATGCGGGATGGGGGAGCCTCGTCGGCACAAGGAGGCAGGAGCGCGATGCGCGTAGGAAGTTTCGTTCTGGCGGCCCAGTTTCCCGGTCAGGGACAGGGCGAGGCGCTGCACCGCGCCGTGCGGTCGGCGGAGGTCGCCGAGGAGGCCGGGCTCGACACGGTATGGCTGGCCGAGCACCACTTCGTGCCGTACGGGACATGCCCGTCGGCCGTGACGCTCGCGGCGCTGCTGCTGGGCCGCACCCGGCGGATCCGCGTCGGCACGGCGGTCAGCGTGCTGCCGACCGTCCACCCGGTGGCCCTCGGCGAACAGGCCGCGCTGCTGCACGTGACCTCGGGCGGGCGTTTCTCGCTCGGGGTGGGGCGCGGCGGACCGTGGGTCGATCTGGAGGTCTTCGGCACGGGCCTCGAAGCGTACGAACACGGGTTCCCGGAATCACTCGATCTGCTGATGAGCTGGCTGCGCCGGCCGTCCGTGGCGGGCGGTTCCGAGCGGTTCGGTTTCCGTGAGGTCCCGGTCGTGCCGCGGCCCTCGGAGGCCCTGTCGGGCGGGGAGAGCCCCGAGGTCGTCGTCGCGTGCACCTCGCCGTCGAGCGTCAGGATGGCCGCCGAGCGCGGGCTTCCGATGCTCCTCGGCATGCACGTGGGCGACGAGGAGAAGGCCGAGATGGTCGCTCTGTGGCGGACGTACGCGCTCGCCGCGGGGCACTCCCCCGACGATCTCGCGGTCGCCGGCGCGTCCCATGTGTCGGCCGGAGTGGCACAGATCGCGGACCGGCGGACGGACGCCGTCGAGACGCTGCAGAAGGCCATGCCGGGCTGGCTGCGGCAGGGTCTTGAGGCCCATGTGACCGTGGACGACCGCAAGCGCTCGATGCGCGACCCCGTCGCCTACACCGAACTCCTCTGCGGGCTGCACCCGGTGGGCGACCCCCGGCTGTGCGCGGACCGCCTCGCGGCGACCTCCGAGCGCACGGGGATCACCCGCTTCGCGCTCCTCGTGGAGGGCTCCGGCGATCTGGCCGCCACGGAGGAGAACGTCCGGCGGCTGGGGGACGAGGTACTGCCACGGCTGCGGTGACCGGCGGACCGACGCACCTGACCGGGACCACTCCCCGCCTCCGGGGACCCGTGGTCCGGGCCTGTTCGGCCCGGGCCACGGGAAGCCTGCCGCTCCCGTACAGAACACCTCCCGCGTACGGAGCGGCAAGCAGGGCGGCATCACCTCATCAGCAGTCCCGGAACTCCGGCGACTGATTCAGCAGCTGACTGCGCACCGACGTGAAGCGGGTCAGGGTGTCGTCCACCGAGCCGTCCAGCGGGAACACTGCCACCCGATGGCAGTTCTGGAAGGCCAGCCTCACCCCGAAGTGCCGCTGCAACGCACCTCGTATCGCGTCACTCGCGAGGGCACGCAGCAGCTGGCCCCGCGCCTGCTCGTCCGGCGGAGGCGTCTGGTTGTCGGCGAAATTGCCGCCGTCCACCTTCAGCTGGGCCACCAGGGAGCTGATCATCTCCCATGCGTAGGGCAGGGAGGTCCGGACGCAGTCGACGAATTCCGCTTCGTCGACCTCGCCTCGCTCGGCCTTTTCGAGTAGGGCCGGTGAGACGTCCAGCGACATGGGTTCTCCTCTCGCACCCCCTCGGCAGAGGGGGTTGACGGACAGGGAAGGGGATCGCGACACCGAACACGCTGAGTACATGCATCGCGACCTCCCGTTTATACGGTAGGCAACTGTTCGTGGCCGCACCAGGACATTGGGCACACAGCGAAGACCCAACGTGCACACAACCGGCCACTTTCGAACAGGGCTTATCCGGGGAAACAGGGGCGACAGGGAAGTCCGCGGGAAGGGCTCCGGTCAACGGGCAACCTGGCCGGATCGCGCCGACCCGTGCCGGTCGAGTAGCGTTGCCGACCATGCGTCTCGTCATTGCCCGCTGCTCCGTTGACTACGCGGGCCGGCTCACCGCCCATCTCCCGTCGGCCCCCCGTCTGATCCTCGTGAAGGCGGACGGCAGCGTCTCGATCCACGCGGACGACCGGGCCTACAAGCCCCTCAACTGGATGTCGCCGCCCTGCACCCTGAAGGAGGGTTCGGGGGACGACGAGGGTGTGTGGACCGTCATCAACAAGGCGGGCGAGAAGCTCATCATCACCATGGAGGAAGTCCTCCACGACTCGTCGCACGAGCTCGGCGTCGACCCCGGCCTGATCAAGGACGGTGTGGAGGCGCACCTCCAGGAACTGCTCGCCGACCGGATCGAGATCCTCGGCGAGGGCTACTCGCTGATCCGCCGCGAGTACATGACGGCCATCGGACCGGTCGACATCCTGTGCCGCGACGCGGACGGCAAGACCGTCGCCGTGGAGATCAAGCGGCGCGGCGAGATCGACGGCGTGGAGCAACTGACCCGCTACCTCGACCTGTTGAACCGCGACCCGCATCTCGCGCCGGTCCGCGGCGTCTTCGCCGCGCAGGAGATCAAGCCGCAGGCCCGCGTGCTCGCCACGGACCGGGGCATCGGCTGCACGGTCCTCGACTACGACGCGATGCGGGGCATCGAGGACGACAAGCTGCGGCTGTTCTGACGCGGGCCGGATTTGTTCGTACGGCGTGACGGTGGGCCGGGACCTTTCACAGGTCCCGGCC
>NZ_JBHWZP010000223.1:0-15607 GCF_042728395.1 Streptomyces sp. NPDC060205 | reverse complement strand
GCCTACGCCGCCGACATGTTCGACGCACCCGGCGCCACCGGCTGCTGAAAAACGCTGCCGCGGTCGCCTCTCCGGACGGGGGGGTGACCGCGGCAGCGCTGCGGTGTCAGGACGTGCGGTGCACCTTGTGCTGCGCCGCCTGCGCCCGGGGCCGCACCACCAGAAGGTCGATGTTCACGTGCGACGGCCGGGTCACCGCCCAGGTCACCACGTCGGCGACGTCCTCGGCGACCAGCGGCTCGGCGACCCCCGCGTAGACGGCATCGGCCTTGTCCAGGTCCCCGCGGTAGCGGTTGAGGGAGAACTCCTCGGTGTGCACCATGCCCGGGGCGACCTCGACCACGCGAAGCGGCTCCCCACAGACCTCCAGGCGAAGAGTCTCGGCCAGTACATGGGCACCGTGCTTGGCGGCGCTGTAGCCGCCGCCGCCCTCGTAGCAGGTGAAGGAGGCAGTTGAGGAGATGACGACCACGACCCCGTCACCAGAGGCTCTGAGGCTCGGCAGCAGGGCCTGGGTCATGTGCAGCGCGCCGACGACGTTCACCTCGAACATGGACCGCCAGTCGCCCGGATCGGCGTTCTCGATATGTTCCGTCCCGTACGCACCGCCCGCGTTGTTGACCAGCACGTCGCACGTCGCCACCTGCTCGGCGAAGGTAAGCACCGCCTCCTTGTCGGTGACGTCCAGCACAAACACCCGGGCCGTTCCGCCCTCGTCACCGATCTCCTTGGCAACGGCCTCCAGTCGGTCGGACCGGCGTGCGGTGAGGACGACCTCGAAGCCGTCACGAGCCAGTGCCCGTGCGATAGCAGCCCCGATCCCACTGCTGGCTCCTGTGACGACAGCCGTCCTCGCAGGCCGTTCCGCATCGACGGTGCGCGCGTCTGGCATGCTTCCCCCAACGAATGATTAGATGGACATCGAATCAAGCGATCTTGGCAGGAGGCGGAACCAGTGTCAACATAGATGCATGTCGAAGCTAGCGCAGTTGGCGGCCACCACCGTCGCTCCACCCTGCTGCCCGTCCCTCACGGACCGGGAGCTGACCGATGAGGAAGCCGAACTCACGGCCGCCATGTTCAAGGCGCTGGGAGACCCGGTGCGGCTGCGCCTGTTCTCCAAGGTCGCCTCGCATCCCGACGGTGAGGCCTGTGTCTGTGACATCGCCGATGTCGGCGTCTCTCAGCCCACGGTCAGCCATCACCTGAAGAAGCTCCGCGAAGCCGGCCTGCTGCTGTCGGAGCGGCGCGGGACCTGGGTCTACTACCGCCTCGCTCCTGCGGTCCTCGCCGCACTCTCCGGATTCCTCACCACCGGCGACTGAGGTGAGGTCCGACGCGCCTGTCGGTCCTCACGTGAGTTGCTGTGCTCTGCCGCGACACGCGTGTCTGAGTCATGCCCTGCGACCCTCTGCAGCGTCGCACGGCACCCCGCTGCGCGTACTCGACATGTAGCGCCTCGGGCGCCCGGCGGCCCGCCGAAGCGCCCGTCGAAAACCTCAGTCTTCCCTGCGTTCTCCGCTGACCGGCGTCCTTCGCGCATGCCCGTATCCGCGCCTGTGCCGGCATGTGTTCTGCGTTTCTGCGAGGCGCCGCCGCCCCGCCTCCCGGGAAATCGCCCTCTTCGAGTTCCGGGAAGTGGTTGACAGCCGCCGCGAATCGACGACAAGCTGAGCCTTAATTCGGCAACAGTCGATATAGCGAAGTCGCGGCAGCCTCCCCGGCGTTGCGACGACTGTGCTGTCCCCTGGCGCACCGACGCGCAGGAGACCCCCGCACATCAATCACCGACGCGCCACCACTCGGCCGCGCCCCCCCATTCCTGCCAGTTCGCCTGTTCACAGCGCCCTGCGTGAGAGGACTCGCACATGACCAGCACCATCCTCAACACTGCTCAGGTCGGCCCCGACGACATCCTGCGGTGTGACGACAGCCGTCCCGCGGAGCCCAACATCTTCCTGTCAGGCGGAAAGGACATCCCGGATGACCTGCGGGTTCAGCGGGTCGGAGAGTTCGCGGATCGGGTCAAGCTCAGTGTGCAGAACCGCTACGAGCACTTCGAGGAGACTCCCGAGGTGCGGACCGTCGACGGGCGGCCCCTGCGTGTCTACGGCTGGATCTACCGGACCTACATGGCCGAGTAGCACCGTCCCCTGCCACAAGCGTGGCGAACCGCGGCAACGGACACCATCGCTGACCGGCGCCGCCGACCGACCCTCCACACCCACCGCCCCACGAAAGGTCTCCCCAGCATGGCGCGCGAGTCGGAGTCCGGACTGCCCATCGCACCGGTCTACGGACCCGAAGCCCAGACAGAATGGGACCCGGCCGAGAAGCTGGGCGAACCGGGCACGTACCCCTTCACGCGTGGCGTCTACCCGTCCATGTACACGGGCCGGCCGTGGACGATGCGCCAGTACGCCGGCTTCGGCACGGCGGTGGAGTCCAACGCCCGCTACAAGCAGCTGATCGACAACGGCACGACCGGCCTGTCGGTCGCCTTCGATCTGCCCACCCAGATGGGCCATGACTCGGATGCGCCGATAGCGAGCGGCGAGGTGGGCAAGGTAGGCGTGGCGATCGACTCCATCGACGACATGCGGGTGCTGTTCGACGGGATCCCGCTGGACAAGGTGTCGACGTCGATGACGATCAACGCCCCGGCCGCACTCCTCCTGGTGCTCTACCAACTGGTCGCCGAGGAACAGGGAATCAGCGCCGACCGGCTCACCGGCACCATCCAGAATGATGTACTCAAGGAGTACATCGCGCGCGGGACGTACATCTTCCCGCCGAAGCCCTCCCTGCGACTGACCGCGGACATCTTCAAGTACTGCCGGGCCGAGATCCCGAAGTGGAACACGATCTCGATCTCCGGCTATCACATGGCGGAGGCGGGCGCCTCGCCCGCGCAGGAGATCGCCTTCACCCTGGCGGACGGCATCGAGTACGTCCGCACGGCGGTGGCGGCCGGCATGGACGTCGACGACTTCGCGCCCCGCCTGTCCTTCTTCTTCGTGGCCCGTACGACGATCCTGGAGGAGGTCGCCAAGTTCCGCGCCGCCCGCCGGATCTGGGCCCGGGTGATGCGCGAGGAGTTCGGCGCGAAGAACCCCAAGTCGCTGATGCTGCGCTTCCACACACAGACAGCCGGTGTGCAACTGACGGCCCAGCAACCAGAGATCAACCTCGTTCGCGTCGCAGTCCAGGGCCTGGGCGCGGTCCTGGGCGGCACCCAGTCGCTGCACACCAACTCTTTCGACGAGGCCATCGCACTGCCGACCGACAAGTCCGCCCGCCTGGCCCTGCGCACCCAGCAGGTCCTGGCCTACGAGACGGACGTGACAGCGACCGTCGACCCCTTCGCCGGTTCCTACGTAGTCGAGAAGATGACCGACGACGTGGAGAGGGCCGCACTCGAACTGATGCAGAAGGTCGAGGACCTCGGCGGCGCGGTCAGCGCCATCGAGCGTGGGTTCCAGAAGAACGAGATCGAGACCAACGCCTACCGCATCGCCCAGGAGACCGACTCCGGCGAACGGATCGTGGTCGGCGTCAACCGCTTCCAGCTCGACGCGGAAGAACCGTACGAGCCGCTCCGCGTCGACCCGGTCATCGAGGCACAGCAGGCCGAACGCCTCGCCATACTCCGCGCGGAGCGCGACCAACCGCTGGTGGACTCTGCCCTCATGAGCCTGAAGAAGGCCGCCGATGGTGAGGACAACGTCCTGTACGCGATGAAGGACGCGCTGCGAGCGCGAGCGACGGTCGGCGAGGTGTGCAACGCATTGCGGGAGATCTGGGGAACCTACGTCCCGACCGACGTCTAGAGCTGGATACAGAACGCACCTTGGAGCGAGGAGTTGTTGATGCAGTCGTCACCCCTACGTGTCGTCGTGGCCAAGCCCGGCCTCGACGGCCATGATCGTGGGGCGAAGGTCGTCGCACGAGCACTGCGAGACGCCGGCGTGGAAGTCATCTACACGGGACTGCACCAGACGCCGGCGCAGATCGTCGCCACTGCCGTCCAGGAAGACGCCCACGGTATCGGGCTCTCCGTGCTGTCCGGGGCTCACATGACGGCCTTCGCGGAAGTCATCAAGCTGCTGCGCCACGAGGACGCTGAAGACATCGTCGTATTCGTAGGCGGCATCATCCCCGCGGACGACGTCGAAAACCTCCTGGAAGAGGGAGTTGCCGCACTGTTCACGCCGGGGGCCTCGATGGCGGCGGTCGTGGACTGGGTGACGAAAAATGTGGGCGCGAGCAAGGAACTCGCCGGGACGTGACGTCGTAGCGCTCCCGGCAACCCGACGACATGCGACCTCGCGAACCCAGCGCCCGTGTGCCCACAGCTTCTGCACCACCGACCCACCACGGTCGCTGGTCACGGATAATGAAGCGGAAAACACGGAGCGTCGAGGGAGCCACCATGCGAGTCGGCGGTAGGGGCGCGGACACCGGAACGCGGCTCTGCCGAGTGCTGCGAACAGACGCCGCGCGTAACCGGAACAGGATCCTCGCAGCCGCACAGGAGGTACTGGTCGAGCAAGGATGGGATGCGCCACTGGATGAGATAGCGCGTCGCGCCGAGGTGGGCAACGCCACTCTCTACCGGCATTTCCCGGTTCGTGAAGAGCTCCTGACGGAAGCGATCGAGCAGATCGTCGCGAACGTCGCCGATGCGGCGGAAGAGGCCGCCGCGAAGGAAGACGACCCGTACATCGCATTGCGGAGTTTCCTGGAGGCCGCGGCCCAGGAGCGGCTGGCCGCCTTGTGCTGCTTGTCAGAAGAAAAAGCTGACGTGCACCCGAGTCTGGCTCAGCAGAAGACCCGGATGGTGCAGGCCGCACGATCGCTGCTGTACCGCGCGCAACAAGCGGGGCGGGTCCGCGCGGACGTGTCCCTGGAAGAGATCATGGTGGCTGTCGCCCAGGTAGGCCGCCCGCTGCCAGGCACCAGCCGGTCGGCCGCAGACCAGTTCGGTACACGCATCCTGCAGCTGTACCTCGACGGGCTGTTCACCACGACTCTTGGGTGAGTAGTGGGTACGGCGTTCAGATCTTCAACCTGTGGCCTCCGATCGGTGGGCCGTCGCGCTGGTGTGGCTGGGTTGGCTACAACGGGACCTACCCGCAGTGTAGTTCGGGGCGGTTGAGCCGCACCCCGACGAGCGACAGCGTCGTGCGCTGACAGCGGCTTAGAACTCCCAACGAAATGATCTTCGAAGTGGTTGGATCACTCTGAGACTGGTGATCTGGGGGTGCGGGTGGCTCGGTCGAAGCCGTGGGAAGTCGATGACGAACTGTGGGCGATGATCGAGCTCTTGCTGCCGAAGGTTGAGCGTCGGCTCCGGCATCCGGGTCGCAAGCGGCATCCGGACCGGCTCGTGTTCCAGGGCATCCTGTTCGTCCTGCACACTGGGATCGCCTGGGAGTACCTGCCGCAGGAACTCGGCTTCGGCTCGGGCATGACCTGCTGGCGCCGCCTGTCGGAGTGGACCGAGGCCGCAGTGTGGCCCCGGTTGCACGAGGTCCTCCTCGCCGAGCTCTGCGGCGCGAACGCCCTGGACTTCTCCCGGGCTGCGGTCGACGGCTCCCACATCCGGGCGTTGCAGGGGGAGCCAAGACGGGACGAAGCCCCGTCGACCGGGGCAGGACGGGCAGCAAGCACCATCTGATCACCGACGCCACGGGCATTCCGCTCGCTGCGACCCTGACCGGCGGCAATCGCAATGACGTCACCCAGCTGATCCCGCTCCTTCAGGCCGTACCGCTGGCGACGGCTGAAGGAGATCCGGCCGCGTTAACGTTCGTTGTTCTGAACAGCCTCGAAGCCGCGGTCTTGGATCACTGGGAAGACTTGCTGTGCGGCGGTGATCCAGGCGTCGATGTCGGCATGGGACGACCGGATGGCGCTGATCAGGGCCTCGATCACGTCCAGTTTCGGCTTACCGACGTTTAGGCTGAGCTGGTTCATCGACACCTCTTGGTACGGCATGACCAACTGCCACCAGAACCGCATGAGGAAGCGGCATTCCTGCGGGTCACGGTCGTCTGCGAGGCGATCGTGAACGACCCTCTGGACGCGTCGCCGCTGCTCATCGTCACGAAAGCCGTTGTTGAGGTCGGTCAGGGGCACGTCCGGAGAGTAGCAACCGCGTTCGTTCACGGCCTCTGAGTTAGCTCTTAAGTCCTCGCAGAGCATTCTGTTAGAGATTCTAAGCCTCCAGGCCAACTAGATCCCGGGATCGCAAACAGCTACTCATCGCCGTCACGCCGACGAGGCGCTCTACGCTCCCCTCGGGGCACGAGTTGAGGCCCGCCTGGCTGATAGCGCACAAGGGGAATCGGGTGGAGTGGGGACTGGGAGCGGCCGGCATCGCGGTCGGGCTGCTGATTGCCGTGGTGACCGCCCCGGTCGGGGTGTCCGGAGCCGTGTTCCTGCTGCCGGTGCAACTGAGCGTGTTCGCCGTCCCCAGTCCGGCCGTCACCCCCACGAACCTTCTCTACAACGTCGTCGCAGGACCCGGCGCCCTCCTGCGCTACCAGCGCGACGGAGCGCTGCGCGGCCCGCTGGTCCGCCGCCTGGTGACAGGCACTCTCCCCGGCGTGATTCTCGGCGCGGTAATCCGTGTCTTCGCCCTGCCGGGCCCACACATCTTCCGGCTTCTGATCGCCGCCCTTATGCTGCCGCTCGGCATCTGGCTGATCACCCGGACCCTCCGCCCCACACACCCGGAGAACCCTCACCCCGAGCCCACACCCCGGACCGTCACCGGTCTCGCACTTGCCGTCGGCGTCGTGGGCGGTATCTACGGCATCGGCGGCGGCTCCATCCTCGGCCCCATCCTGGCCGGCCGCGGCATCCCCGTCGCCAAAGTCGCCCCCGCCGCACTCATTTCCACTTTCGCCACTTCCGTCGTCGGAGCTTCCACCTACGCACTCCTGTCCCTGGCCAAGACCGGCAGCATCGCCCCCGACTGGCCTCTCGGTCTGGCCTGCGGCCTGGGCGGACTCCTCGGCGGATATCTTGGCGCCCGCCTTCAGCCCCATCTGCCCGAAACGCTCCTCCGCCTACTGCTGGGCACCCTCGCCACCACGCTCGGCGCCCTCTACGCAGTCGACGCGCTCAGCTGACCCCCGCGACAAGCAAGTCCCTCGTCGAGGGCCGAATGTGAAACAGGCACTCAGCCATTCGTCGACGCGCTGACCGAACTGGTCCAGGCACAGGCTGACACCACCGGTGTCGTCATGCTGCACCAGTGGGCGGAAATCCTGGAACGGCACTTCCCGCCCCGGCTGCCGGACCCTGACCACACCACCGAGTAGCGGCGAATACAGACCTGACCACGGCAGGTCAGCGCGGTGCGCTCGTGCGAGGGACGTCGGTGGGGGAGAGGTCGGGGCGCGGGCGGTGCCAGCTGGCCGCGTGGCGCCACCTGCCGCCGGCGTCGCGGGCGACGTCGACGCCGACTGCCACCAGCAGTTCGGGCCGGACCAGCGTGACGTCCAGCGTCTCGCGGGTGCCCCACACTGTGGAGAACGACCAGCCTGTCCTGGGATGTTCGGGGCCCGCCGGGGTGAGCAGACCACCGACGGTGCGGGCCGCCGTGCGGGGCAGGGTCGCGGTACGGCCGGTGTACTGCAGAGGTCCGTCAGTGTCGTACCTGCCGAGCAGGAGCGTGCGCGGAGCCGCCGACGGTCCAGTGACGGCGCCGACGATGGCTTCGGTCGTCTCCCGCACCTTGTACTTCAGCCAGCCCCTGGCGCCCGGCCGGTACGGGCTTCCGGATGCAGCCGCCCAACAGCATCCGCCTCGCCCCCGCCGCCCTGCGCTGACCTCAGCGGAGCTGACCTGCGTCGCATCTGTCCCAGGATGGATCTCAGATCCAGGTGGGCACGTGTCCCCCGGCGTAGCGTGCGCCGGAGCCGCCCTGGGGCACGATCTCGTCGATGGCCTTGAGGTCGGTGTCGGTGAGGGTGAGGTCGGCGGCGCCGGTATTTTCCTCGATGCGCTTTGGGCTGCGGGTGCCGGGGATCGGCACGATGTGCCCGCCCCGGGTCAGGAGCCAGGCCAGGGCGAGCTGGGAGACGGTGGCACCCTTGGCCGCCGCGAGGTCGGCGAGCCGGTCAACGGCTTCGATGTTCTTCTCGAAGTTGCCCGGCTGCCAGCGCGGGTCGAAGGTGCGTATGTCGGTGGCTTCGTACTGGCCGGCGGGCTTGGCGGTGCCGGTGATGAACCCGCGGCCGAGAGGAGAGCAGGCGACGAAGCCGATGCCGAGTTCGTCCAGGACCGGGAAGAGCTGCTCGGTGTCCCGTTCGAACAGGGAGTACTCGGTCTGCAGGACGGAGACCGGCTGCACGGCGTGCGCCCTGCGGATCGTCTCGGGCCCGGCCTCGCTGAGACCGAAGTACTTCACCCAGCCCGCGTCGATCAATTCTTTGACGGTGCCTGCGACCTCCTCGATGGGCACCTCGGGGTCGACGCGGTGCTGATAGAAGACGTCGATGTGGTCCACGCCGAGGTAGCGCAGGCTGTTGTCGGCGACCTTGCGGATGTTGTCGGGCCGGCTGTTGAGAGGGCCGCCGATATGCTCGGGCGGTACCGACATGTCGACGCCGAACTTGGTGGCCAGGACCACGTCGTCGCGGAAGTCCCTGACCGCCTTGCCGACCAGGATCTCGTTGGATCCGGTGCCCCAGCCGTACATCTCGGCGGTGTCGAAGAAGGTGACACCCAGGTCGTACGCCCGGCGGAGGGCGGCCACGCCGACCTCCTCGTCGGTGGGTCCGTAGGCCATCGTCAGGCCCATAGCGCCGTAGCCGATCGCCGAGACCTCAAGGCCCTGGTTTCCCAGGGTCCGGTGCTGCATGACTCACTCCTCGGAAAGACTGTAAGGAAATTTCTGGCGGACCGTCGTGTCAGTGCGCTGCGGCGGCCAGTCCGGCGCGGTGGATGCGGGTGTGCTCGGCGACGCGTCGGCCGAGGTGGCGGGCGGTGTTGAGGTCTGCGTCGTGAACGTCGGGGGTGTCGTTGAAGCTCTGTGCGCCGGCGCCGAGGTAAAAGCCCAGTCGGTTGTCGTCCTGGGGGCTGGAGGTGGTGGTGTTCCAGCCCGGCAGGAGGTTCAGGCTCACCCAGAGCATTCCGTGCTGGGCCGCCAGGAGCGCCAGGTACTGCAGGGTGTGCAGCTTGTCGCCGCTCATGGAGCCGGAGTTGGTGAATCCCGCCGCGAGCTTGTCCCTCCAGGCGCGGGTCATCCACCGCTTGCTGCTGGCCTCGGCGAAGGCGTGGAACGCCCCCGAGGCGGTGCCCATGTAGGTGGGAGTGCCGAAGATGATGGCGTCCGCGGCGTCCATCAGTTCCCAGTCGGCGTCGCTGAGGGAGGCGACGTCCACGCGGTGGACGTGCGTCCCGGCGATGGAGCGCGCGCCGTCGGCGACGGCGGTGGCGATCTGCGCGGTGTGGCCGTAGCCGGAATGCGACGCGATGACGATCGAGATATCGGACATGGGTATTCCTCTCCTGCCGCGATGGCGGCGTGTTCGGTGGCGCGGGCGGATGACGAGGTGCCGGCTGCGGCGGCCGGCCGCACGGCTCCACGAGTGAAGGCCGACGGCCCCGGCCGGGGTGCGGCGCATGCCCAGGTGTCGCGGGCCGACGCCGACCACCAGCATGGATCGCCGTTCCGGCTAAAACCGTATCACCGATAAGGCGGCGATACGCGAAATGAGATATCGTTGTTCCATGAGCGAGGGACGACGCGCCGCGCGGCGCCAGGTGCTGCAGGTGGCCGCCAAGCTTTTGGAAGAGGGCGGCAGCGAGGCGGTCTCCACGCGCGCTGTCGCCGCCGCCGCGGGCATCACAGGCCCGGCGCTGTACCGGATGTTCGATGACAAGGACGGGCTCCTGGCCGAGCTGGCCGCCTACGGGTTCGAGATGTACCTGGCCGAAAAACGGGAGGCACTGGCGCTGACCCCCGACGACCCGGTGGCTGACCTCTACCGCGGCTGGGACCTGCACGTCGACTTCGGAGTGCGGCACCCCGCGTTCTACATGCTCATGTACGGCACCGTGCAGCCCGGGCGGCGCCCTCCGGCCGCGGACGAGGCGCACGCCTTGCTGGTGACTCTGCTGGGCCGGGCGGCCGGCGCCGGGCGCCTGCGGGTTCCGGTGGCGCAGGCGACTCGCGTCATCCACGCGGCGACGACCGGTGCCACGCTGGCGCTGATCGGCGAAGAGCCCTCGGAGCAGGACCTGACCACTTCGGCACGGCTGCGGGACACCGTCATCGCCTCGATCACCACGGACCCGCCCGCCTCGTCCGGATCAGACCTGGCCTCGCGCGCACTCGCCCTCGACGCCGCACTTCAAACCGCGCTCACCACCAAGTCCCCGGCTGCGGGCACCGGGGTACCTCTGCGAGACGCCGAGATGGCACTGCTTCGTGAATGGCTTCAGCAGCTGGCAGGCTGAACCGGGCCGCCTGCTCCGTTCAGTCGCGAGGGTCGGCTGCAAGGCCCTCCAGCAGTTGGCTGCCCTTCGCCACGAGCCAGATCATCCTGCCGTACGCACCTTACGGCCAGAGTTCAAAAACACTCGCTCCGTGTCCACGGCCCCGACCGCGGCCGCCGGTTAGCCACCTGCCTCCCCGTCACAGAACGTCACAGATCAGCAGTTGTGAAACAGCTTCTCGCCTTGTTCTTTATGGTCTGGCCTGGTCACGTTCAGCGATGGTTTCGGGTCTTCTGGCCGTTTTGCCCACGTCATAACGTACGGCCGCGCTAGTCCGCGATGACGGTGGCCTTCATCGTGTTCTGTTTCTCCTTGCCCGAGACGAACTCGCGCCGGCCACCACGGCTGGCCGGTGGTCGGCGGACCTGGATTTCGGTGGCGTCCAGCCGCAGTTCGATGCCCTCGGCCTGGGCATAGGCGAACACATCCGTCAGCGTGCGCAATCGCAGGCCGGGACGGTCGGGGACCGCGCACCCCCGCTCGGCCAGGAGTACGCGTACTTCTGCGATCGCGCGGGTGATGGTGGAGCGGTCGACGCCGAACAGCAGGCCCAGTGCCGAGTGCGGCAGGTCGTGCCGCAGATGGATCAGCGCGGCCACCAAACGGTCGACGAACACCAGCTGGTGACGGGCCCCGGCACTAGCAGCCCGCTTCCTGGCCCCGCCCCGTGCAGCATGACGGCGGCCTTCAAGGCCAGCCTGCCACGGCAGCGCCAAATCCTCGATCAGACAGGCAAGATGGCGCTGAGAGATGCCCGTGAACAGCTGATGTGCCAGCACCGCCCGATTGGCCATGATCGCCACAACGGGATCATGCCACCAACCGGACACGACGCCTCACCCGCTATCACGCACCAACTCGTAAGAGTGGGGCGCGTACGTCTGTAGTTGGCGTAGGTGATGGCCAAGTTGGCCCCCGTGAAGAGGGCGCTCGTACACGCCACGACAATGGCGACTGCTGCGAGCGGCATGCGCCAAGGATCCCCAACCCGCCATGTGCGGCATGCCGGATTTGAGGAATCTCAGCGGTAGTTGTGGTGGGGGTGGCGTGCGCTGCCATCGGTTCCAGAAGGGCGAGGGTGAGCGCCGGCTAAGACCGTGGTCGACGCGGGAGCGTCCCGGAGCTGGCCTCCGGGAGTGTCTGTCGTGCGCTCGATCTTCGCCCACGCTCCACGGTGTGGGGACCGAGCGGGCGTTCCGGCCAAGCGTGGGGCTTGGCCGGGACTATCCGCGGTGGTCGGGCTACTTCGTGCGGAAGTCCCGCCATGCGTCCCGGACCCTGGCCACGGATTTGATCGTCTTGACGGCCGTGTCGCTCGCGTGGGACGCGATGACCCCGACTCCGACGAGTGCCCCCGTCGCTGCTAGCACCCACGTGCCTACGTCCATGTCCTGTACTGCCTTTCGTTTCAGGGCACCCTGAAGAAACCCACAACGGGCTCTCTTGGTGGGGAGTTGGGGGTTGGTCGCTGTCCGTCCCAGACCTTAGAGGGAGACGGGCCCTTACAGGGGGCCAGATGGAAGACAGCGAGGAGCTATGAACGACCGGTGGAAACTCCTTCGCGTCGTTCGTGGTGATGGATACGAGCGGGAACGTCCGACTCCGCAGACGCTAGGACAGCGACACTGAGTACGGTTCGCCTAGTTCGCCGAATTGCCCGATATTGTGCACTGTTGTGGGGGTGATGTATTCGGTTTCACTCGCGTGAGGCACGACCATCCCCACGCCTGCGGGAGTCCACCTGTCCAGAAACAGCGTTCTCCTGCGTTTCATGGGCTCCCCTCTCCCGGATCGGCTTCCACCCTGAAGACGACTGCGATCATGGAATGGTTTGCTATCTGTTCTGACAGGTCATTGCACACGACGGGTGGGGGAGTCCTCGGCGTGCAATCGCTAGGTGGGGTGAAACCTGCCAAGTCCCTCTTCCGTTCTGTGGAAGCTTTGTGCTTGGTCCCGGTAGTGATGAAGCCCAAGGATGCAGGGTGATGACGGTGGGCTCGATCGCCTGTGCGGCCTCCTGGACGTGTAAGCCGTGCTATTCGCGCAGGTGCCATCATGATCCGCTGACGGGAGACAAGTTCCTGGGTGATCTTCTCGGGCGCGACGAACATGCCCCGGCCGTGCTCCCGCAGCAGGAGGCCCGCGGCCACGAGTTCGTCGACCGCCGTGCGCAGGGGTGGGTCAGGGTCGTTTCGAGTCGACCGGAGGGCTGTTCAGGGAAGTCCTTATGTGGAACTTGCAATTTGCGGGTCACTCCGGGTTTTGCGAGTCACGGGCCATAGGGGGTCTGAACTGCGGTGATACCAGGATCGGGGCGGAACCTGACCCGCAACCCCCAACGACCTTTAGACGCCATTTCAGTTGGCGATCCTGCAGTGGCATATGAGGGTCGAGGTGATGGCGGTGAACGCAAGGAAGTGTTCCGGCTTGCGCTCGTAGCGGCGATGGAGGCGTCGGCAGCCAGACAGCCAGGACGTTGGGTCGGCCGCTCGGTGAGGTGCCTGCCGTGGCAAGTCCTGTTCCGCGCGGCCTCCCGCCGAACCGGACATGACAGTTTCCTGGTCATCCGGCTCTCCAGTGACTACTGCGTGTCTGTTTTGGCAGGCCCTTTGAGTGGATTCGGTCATGGCAGGTGTCGCAGGCCACGACGGTTTTGCGACGCCGATGCAGCATGACGCGCGCCCAGTCGGAGGGTTGCCATCCGGCATGCACGAGGTCGGCGAGAGCGCGTGGCGCCGGGGGTACATCGACTCAGGCGCGCAGTCCCGCGTCGAGGAACCAGTGGGCCTCGTCACGGCTGATGAGCTTACGGCACTTGTCGCAAGTCCTCTGTGATCCGGTCCTGCGCGAGGAGCCGCTGATCGTTGCGGCCGGGGCGCAGATGCTGGCCGCGAGCGTTCTGGCGGCGTTCCCGCACTCGGTCCGTACCGACGCGACCGCGCAGGACCGCAACGACGTCGATTCCCTTACCCTGCGCCGAGCCCTCGCCTACATCGAAGGGGTGCCATTCCTGGACCGGTGTGGGCGCTCAGAGCGCTGAGGTAGGCGCTCATCACGGGATGGCTTGTGATCGCGGCTTCTGTGGATGCGTGATGTCGGCCGTTCGGGAACCGGTGCTCCCCTCGCAGTCCGGGGGTTGGTGGAGCTGCTCGTTTACTGGTTGTGCTTGTCGAAGAGTGCTGGATGGGCGGTGCCTTGTATCACCTGGCGGGCGAGGTCGGTGAGCCGCACGTGATGGCTGCGGGCGTACTGGCGCAGGTGGACGAAGGCCTGTTCGGGATCGGTGTCGAGGCGGTGTGCGAGGTAGCCTTTGGCCTGCTCGACGACGACGCGGCTGTCCAGTGCGCTCTCCAGTTGTGCGGTCAGGGTTGTCTGCACGCTCACCGCCTGCTGTTGGAGGATTCCGATGGTGGCCGTGTTGGCCAGTGCCTGTCCCAGCCGCAGATGGGAGGCGTTCAAGGGGCCGGGCCGGTTACGGAAGAGATCCAAGGACCCGATCACCTGGCCGTGCAGATGCAAGGGGCAGGTCGCGACGGAGGTGAGGCCGGCTGTACGGGCCCGGGGCGTGAACCGGGGCCAGCGCGCCTGGGCCTCGGGTGTGTCCAGGCAGACGCCGGTGATCTGCTGTTTGCTGCGGAAGCAGTCCCAGCAGGGGCCCTCGCCCCATTCAACACTGTGAGTCTCCAGGCGGCGGGTGCTCTCATCGGTGGCCGCCACATCCACCAGCCGGCCGGAAGGGGCAGCGAGCAGAACCCCTGCCGCGCTGACGTCCAGCAGATGCACACAGTGCTCGGCCAGCGTGTAGAGGAAACCGATGACGTCGAAATCCTGCACCAGAGTGTCCGCGAGGTCGACGAAGGCCGCCGCCACCTGCTCCTCGCGCGGCAGTTCAGCCATATCCCGCCCGTCCTCAACGATGGTCCCCGCGAAAGTCCTTCTTCCCCAGGCCGCGAACTCCTGCTGCTCCCACTCTCCCGTGCCGCGCACGCCGCCGCCACAACCTATGCCAAACCGGCCCCCGGGCCGGGACAACAGGCTCCTGCCGGCGCCCCACGCGGCGCCGTACACCCCCCACGATCCGCCGCTCGGCAGGGTGGAGTTCTCACACGTCCCCTCCGGCGTCGTCCATTCCAGAGCGGGCCCGCCACCTGTCCTGGCGTTCTTTTCCAGGCCCGGTGGCGGGTGTGGAGCGGATCTGCCGCCGGGCGGGGTCTGCCTGTTGACGTAGGGGGCTGCCCTGTGGAGGTCGTATATGGGTTGCGGGCCGCATCCGGCTCGCAACCGGGCCCGGAAGGAGAGACAGAGAGCGGCTCCGGCGGGACAGGAGCCCTCTCGGGAGCCCCGGACCCCGGCTCTCGTGAGCCCTAGACCCTGGCTCCTGATCTTTTCTTCGCACGCTGCACAAGGGGGCGTTCGAGGAGGATCATTGCGCGATCAAGTGGGTCCTGCTGTGTCGGCCTTGATCGGGCAGGCGTCCCGTAGCCGCCGTGGCGCGGGTACGGGACGTCCCCCCTGTACGGGGCTGCGCTCCGCCAGTGCATGCCGTTCCATCAAGAGCCGGGCGCCGTTCGGAGCCGGGATTGCCGGGGCTGGCGCCGGGTGTCGTCGGCGAACGCTCCGCACGAGCCGGCCGTTGCGGCGCGCCGGCCCCGCGTGCGGCGGTCAGTGTGCGTGCAGCTGGTCGGCTGCGGCGGCCAGATGTTCCTGCAGAGGCACGGGCAGCGGCTCACCGCGGACGTCGGCGAGGACGGCTTCGGCGACGGTGTACAGCCTGGTGTTGGCGTGCTGCGACACGTCCACCAGGACCTCCCACGCGTCGTCTGCGGAGCAGGACCACCGGGCCATCAGCACGCCGCGGGCCATGTCGATGACCGGCCGCCTCTCCATCGCCGTGCGCAGCTGCGCGGCCTCCTCGTGCAGTGCTTCGAGCGGCCGGGCAGAACACGGGCCGGACGTGTGGGGCGGGCAGGAGCGGGACGTCGTGTCAGGTGACGCGAGATCCGCAGGCTGTGGTGCGGTATCGCCACGCCGGGGTCCGGGGCGTGAGGACGGGTTCACACATCGTACGTACCCGGGCCTTGACCGGTCATCC
>NZ_JBHWZP010000222.1:0-15675 GCF_042728395.1 Streptomyces sp. NPDC060205 | reverse complement strand
CGGTTACATTCCGAACCCGGAAGCTAAGCCTTACAGCGCCGATGGTACTGCAGGGGGGACCCTGTGGGAGAGTAGGACGCCGCCGAACAAATATTCCGAGAAAGCCCCCGCACTTCGGTGCGGGGGCTTTTTTGCGTTCCGGCGTATATAGGTGCCCCCGGTTTCGTTAGCGTGACCCTCATGAATCCTGAGTACGCGATCCGTTCGATAGGCAGCGACGAGTGGCCCGCGGTGAAGGAGCTCGCGCTGGCCGCTCTTCAGGACCCGGTGGCCCATCTGGCTTTTCTGGATACGTACGAGGTCGCCGTGAAGCGGCCCGACAGTTTCTGGCAGGAGCGGGCCGCCGGAGCCGCGCAAGGGGTGCGTGAACGGCAGCAGCTCGTCGCCGAGGGGCCCGGTGGGCAGTGGGTCGGGTGTGTGGTCGTGCTGGTCGAGGAGGCCGGGGCCGTCGGGGCGCTGGGGGCCGTGAGCCCCGTACGGCAGGGGCATCTGGTGGGGGTGTACGTACGGCCCGAGGTGCGGGGGAGCGGGCTCACCGAGCGGCTGTTCACCCAGGCGCTGCGGTGGGCCTGGGAGGACGCCGGCTTGCAGCGGACGCGGTTGTTCGTGCATGAGGCGAACGGACGGGCTCAGGCCTTCTACCGGAAGTTCGGGTTCGTACCCACAGGAGAGAGCGTTCCGGTACCCGGGGACGCGGACGCGCGGGAACTGGAGTTCCTGTACGAGCGGCCCTAGACGCCGTCGGTCACACCGGGAGGTTCTGGTGGGGCCAACGGGAGCGGGCCTGTTCCTGGGAGCGCAGGAGGGCCAGGGTCGGCAGGCCCCGGTCCGGGGCCGTGCCGTCGGCAGCGGCGAGCAGATCCGGGAGCTGAGGGAGCGGGGCCACCGCGGCCACGTCGTCCAGGACGAGGGTCAGTGGTGGGTCGAGGCGACCGGAGGATGACCGTTCGGCCATGCGCCGGCCGCGCTCGACCACGCTTGATGCGAGGGCCGTCAGGAGCGGCATGGCGCCGGGGTTCGACCTCGGGTCCTCGATGGGTTCACCGACCACATAAAGCGTGCCCCCTTCGTTGACGAAGGAATCCAAGGTGAGTGTGTCGGTTCGGTTTGGAGTGCAGGCTTCCCGGACGTTGACGGTGAACAGGGCGGAGAGCGCTCGGGCCGTCAACTCCTGGGCGATGTCTCGGCGTTCCGGGTGCGAGGTGAGGGCCGCTTCGAGTTCGCCCGCGGAGCCCGCCGCCGACTTGGGGTTCGTACGGAGGATGCGTACGGCTTCCTGTACTTGGGCGCCCTGGGCCCAGCGGTGGACGTGGCGGATGGTGCGGCCGTCGACCGCCGCCGCGTGGAGGTAGCTGCGCAGGAGGGTTTCCGCGGTGTCGGCGACCGCCTGGTCCATCCTGGCCGTGGGGCGGACCGGGGCGAGGAGCGCCGCCGCTCGGGCCTTCGCCGTGTCCTTGGTCTCGCAGCCCGCCGAGGGGGACCAGTGGAGGCGGGCCGGGGTGTCACAGAGGTGGGAGGGGTCGTAGAGGAGGACGGGGCCCAGTTTCGCGCGGGCGTCCTTCGTGCTCGACCACAGCGCGGGGTCGGAGGTGATGACGAGGGCGGGGCCGTCCGCGTCCCGGATCGCCTGGACGGCGAGGGGATGGCGGGTCTCCGGCGGGCCCAGCACCACGGGTCCCCGCGGAGCGGAACTTTCCCACCCACCCGCCCGTTCGGCGGTCTCCGCAGGAAGCGAAGCAGGAACCGATTCCAGCGGCGGCTCCGCCGCCCGCGCCTTCGGTGCCCCGATGTGCTCGACCGGCGGGCGCGTCACCTCCGGCCGGTCCGCCCCCCGGCTGCGGGGGATCTCGCGCGGCTCGTCCTTCGTCAGCAGATCCGCTTCCGGTGCCGCGGCCAGTGCCCTGCGTCTCGCCCTGCCCGCCCGCCACCTCGCCACCGTGCCCAGGACGAACACCGTGAGGACGACGAGGACCATCAGCTGGCCGATGAACAGGCCCCAGAAGAGCCCGTATCCGGAGAGCTGGCCGGGTGGGGTGTCCGGCCACGCGGTCGGCAGGTCGTGGGGGGCCTCGACGAGTTGGCGTATGGCCAGGGGCGTACGGCGGAAGGTGACCCCGGACGGCCAGGAGCCGTGGGAGAAGAGGCCGGCGAGGCCGGTCGCCGTCCAGACCATGACGGTCATGCCGAGGACGAAGGCCAGGATGCCGAGCAGCAGGCCGTCGGGGACGCCTCCTTGACCGCCGCCGTGGGAGCGGTCGCGATCGTCCGGTCTCATCTCGGGTCGCTCCTATACGCCACTCATGCCGCTGTGGACCTACGCCACCGTGGACTCGGACGAGTCGTCGAGGTCGCTGAGGTGGTGCTCCATGAACGCCGCGGCCCGTTCCTCGGCCTCCAGCTCGGCGGCGCGCAGGGCGTCGTCCGCGAGGTGGTCGGCCGACGACTCCGTCATCGCGCGGTCGGTGAAGACGAGGGGGCGCTCGGTCTCGGAGATCAGGTGTTTGACGACCTGGACGTTGCCGTTGACGTCCCACACGGCGATGCCGGGCGTGAGGGAGGGGATGATCTCGACCGCCCAGCGGGGCAGACCGAGGACGCGGCCCGTCATTCTGGCCTCGTCGGCCTTCTGGGCGTAGATCGTCCGGGTCGAGGCCATCTTGAGGATCGCCGCGGCCTCCTTGGCGGCGGCTCCGTCCACGACGTCGGACAGATGGTGGACGACGGCCACGAAGGACAGCCCGAGGCGGCGGCCGAACTTCAGCAGGCGCTGGAAGAGCTGGGCCACGAACGGGCTGTTGATGATGTGCCAGGCCTCCTCGACGAGGAAGATGCGCTTCTTCCGGTCGGGACGGATCCAGGTGTGCTCCAGCCACACGCCGACGATCGCCATGAGGATGGGCATGGCGATGGAGTTGCGGTCGATGTGGGACAGGTCGAAGACGATGAGCGGGGCGTCCAGGTCGATGCCGACGGTCGTCGGGCCGTCGAACATGCCCCGCAGGTCACCGTCGACCAGGCGGTCGATGACCAGGGCGACGTCGAGGCCCCAGGCGCGTACGTCGTCTATGGCGACGTTCATCGCCTCCGCCGACTCCGGTTCGGGGTGGCGCAGTTGCTCGACGATGTCCGTCAGAACGGGCTGGCGGTCGATGATCGTCTCGTTGACGTAGGCGTGCGCGACCTTCAGCGCGAAGCCGGATCGCTCGTCCAGGCCGTGGCCCATCGCGACCTCGATGATCGTCCGGAGCAGCGCGAGCTGGCCGGTCGTCGTGATCGCCGGGTCGAGCGGGTTGAGGCGGATCCCCATGTCCAGGGCGGCGGTCGGGTCCAGGCGGATGGGGGTCAGTCCCAGCTCCTGGGCGATGAGGTTCCACTCGCCCACCCCGTCCTCGCCCTGTGCGTCGAGGACGACGACCTGGCGGTCCTTGAACCGCAGCTGCCGCATGACGTACGTCTTCTCCAGCGCCGACTTGCCGTTGCCGGACTCGCCGAGGACCAGCCAGTGCGGCGCCGGGAGCTGCTGTCCGTACAGCTGGAAGGGGTCGTAGATGTAGCCCTTCCCGGAGTAGACCTCGCGGCCGATGATGACGCCGGAGTCGCCGAGGCCGGGGGCCGCGGTCGGCAGGTAGACGGCCTGGGCCTGGCCGGTGGAGGTGCGCACCGGCGGGCGGGTCGTCTCGACCTTGCCGAAGAGGAAGGACGTGAAACTTTCCGTGAGGACGGACAGCGGGTCCCGCATGAAGCCCTACCTCCGGATGCCGGTCGCGAACGGGAGTGTGTTGACGAAGGCGCGGTGGTGCTCGCGGTCGCACCATTCGAGCTTGAGGTACGACTTGCCGGCCGAGGCCCTTATCGTCCGCTTGTCGCGGGCGAGTGCCTCGGGGTTGCGGGAGGAGACGGTGATGTAGCCGACGAGGTTGACTCCGGCGGCGCCGCTCGCGAGGTCCTGGCCGCGCTGGTCGACGCGGTTGTGGGAGGCGACGTCACGCGGGTCGACGGTGCGGTTCATCTTGGCCTGGCGGCTGGCCTCGGCGTCGTCGTTCGTCTTCTCGGTCAGCATCCGCTCGATGGCGACCTCGGTGGGTTCGAGGTCCATGGTGACGGCGACCGTGCGGATGACGTCGGGGGTGTGGACGAGCAGCGGGGCGAGGAAGTTGACGCCCACCGGGGTCATCGGCCACTCCTTCACCCAGGCCGTGGAGTGGCACCAGGGGGCGCGGGTGGAGGACTCGCGGGTCTTGGCCTGGAGGTAGGTCGGCTCCATGGCGTCCAGCTCGGCCGGCCAGGCGTTGCGCTTGGTCATGGCCTGGATGTGGTCGATGGGGTGGTCCGGGTCGTACATCGAATGGACGAGGGAGGAGAGCCGACCCTGCCCGAGCGGCTGGCGCACCCGGATGTCGGCCTCCTGGAGGCGGGAGCAGATGTCGGTGAGCTCGCGGGCCATGACGACGGCGAGTCCGGAGTCCCTGTCGAGCTTCTTGCCGCCCTTGGGACGGGCGGCGCGGGCCATCGCGTGGCCCTCGGCGGCCAGTTCGCGCGAGTAGTGCATGCAGGCGACGAGGTAGGCGCGGTGCTGTTCGCTGCTGGTCGACACCATGGACGAGAGCTGCTCGTACGACTCCTGCAGCCAGCCGGGTGCCCGGTCGTCGCCGCGTACGGAGACGTCCTTGGCGTGGGCGTCCGGGTCGGCGGGCAGGGTGCGGGCGAGCATCTGGATGCGGGTGACGAAGCCGTCCCCGTTGGCGACGTGCTTGAGGAGGGTGCCGAAGCGGTCGACGAGGGCTTCCTGGTCCTCGCTGTCCCGCAGGCCGACGCCGGGGCCCTCGATCTCGATGGCGGCGGTGACGGTCTTGCGGTCGGCGTGCAGCAGGACGGCGATCTCGTCCGGGCCGAAGGGCGCCGCGAGCCAGGAGATGCGGCCGATGCCCGGGGGCGGGCCGATCTCGACCTCGCGGCCGTCGGTGCGGGTGCCCGACTCCATGACGTCGCTGCGGTAGGCGGTGCCGCGGCGCAGGCCGCGCTTGTAGCTGCGGTTGATCTCGAACCACTTGTAGAAGGTCCGCCGCTTGTACGGGACGTAGACCGCGGCCAGCGCGAGCATCGGGAAGCCCATGAGCAGCACGATGCGCAGGGAGAGCACGGGGACGATCAAGCCGCACATCATGCCGAGGAACGCGCCCGCGATGATGAGCCCGATCTCGCCGGACTCGCGGTTGCGGCCGACGATCGCGCTCGGCCGGGCGCGGCCGATCAGATATGTACGGCGGGGCGTGACCGGATGGGACACATGGGCCATCTGGGATTCAGTCGTCAACGCCCTTCACCTCCCGTGCGGTTGTTGCTGCTGTTGCCGTTGCTGTTGTTCCGGTTGTTCCCGGCGTGGGGGGTGTTGATCGGGCTGGAGCGGGGCGGGGGCGCGGAGGGGACCGATCCGCCGCCGCCCGAGGAGCCGCGTGAGCTGTGGGCCGCGACGCCGCCGGAGACGGGGTTGGAGGGGCGGGCGCCGCCGCTGTTGCCGCCGCCGTTGTTGTCGGCCCGGGTGCTGTGGGTCTTGATGCCCTGGGCGACGAGGTGGGCGGGCGAGCTGATGGCTGCCGCGGCCTTGCCCTCGGCGCCCTGCATGATGCGGTTGTTGCGGCTGCCCGCGATCTCGTCGCCGAAGCCGGGGACGAAGCGGTAGATCATCGCGCTGGCGAAGATGGCGAGCAGGATGATGGCGAGGCCGGAGACGACGGCGGAGAAGGAGTCCGGGCCGTCCTCGGCGGAGAGGGCTCCGGCGAGGCCCAGCACGATCACGATGACCGGTTTCACCAGGATGACGGCGATCATGATGCCGGCCCAGCGGCGGACGTGGCCCCAGAGGTTCTTGTCGACGAGGCCGGCGTAGACGACCGTGCCGAGGAGCGCGCCCACGTAGAGGAGGGCGGCGCGGATCACCAGTTCGAGCCAGAGGACGCCGGCGGCGAGGATCGACACGAGGGAGACCACGATCAGCATGATCGGGCCGCCGCCGATGTCGGTGCCCTTGTTCAGGGCGCCGGAGAAGTTGCCGAAGAACGTGTCGGTCTGGTTGCCGGTCGTCTTGGCGAGGACCTCGGCGATGCCGTCCGTCGCGGAGACGACGGTGTACAGGACGAGCGGGGTGAAGGCGGAGGCCAGCACCGTCAGCCAGAGGAAGCCGATGGCTTCGCCGATGGCCGTGCTGAGGGGGACGCCCCGCACGGCGCGCTTGGCGACCGCGAGCAGCCACAGGAGGAGGGTGAGGATGGTCGACGCGGCGAAGACGACCGCGTACTGCTGGAGGAACGTGGGGTTCGTGAAGTCGACCGTCGCCGTGTTCTGGACGGCGTCACTGAGCTTGTCGATGGTCCAGGAGGCGGCCTTCGCGCAGCCCTTGGCGAGGGAGGCGAGGGGGTCCAGGGCGGTGGTGGGGTCGTCGAGGGAGGGGCCGCTGCGGCGGTTGCTGCCGCGTTCGCAGTAGTCCTTGGCGGGGCCGCGGATGAGGTCGCAGGGGTCGTTGCTGCCCTCGGGGCTGGGTGTGGGTGTGGGCGCGGCGAAGGCATGGGTGGCCGCCAGGACCGCCGTGGTCTGCACGGCCGTCACGGCCCCGGCGATCGTGAGTACGCGACGACTAACGGGCATAGGTGAACCCTCCGTACTCCTCGACGGCCTTGGTCATGTCGTCGGCCGTGGACGCGGTCTGGTCGCGCCCGACGGGCACCGGCCCGTCCTTCTGCTGGAAGTCCGTGACCTTCCAGTCACCGTCGACCCATTTCAGTTCGTACGTCGTCGTGTACCAACTCTCGGACACGGGGTTCGTGGAGCCGTCTCCCGAGAGACCGAAGAGCGAGGTGTACCAGACCTGGACGGAGGCGTTTGCTGAGGTCACGGACTTGACCTTCGTGCCTACCGGGATGATGCGTGACACGAAGGTCTGGCCGCTCGGCGCGGTGCCGTCCTTGCCCAGACCGATGTTGCTCAGGAACTTTTCGCTGGAGTAGGCCTGGTCGAGCCCGGCCTGGCGGTCCGCTGCGACATCGGGTGCGTACACCGTGTTGACGATCTCGCGTCGGCGGTCCGCGTCGAACATGTCCGTCGACCCCAGGGCCACCGAGTAGTTGGCCGCCGCGCTCTGTGCCCCCTGGTCGTCCTGGGCGTACCCGGTCGGGATCCCGCCAGCCGTCGATTTCACCGGCCGCTCCCCGGAGGGGGCCGTGGGGGCCGCCCCCACCTTCCCCCCGCCCCCGCCGTCCTCCGAGCCGGAACCCCCGCCGCCGCGGTTCGCGAAGGCGATGGCCGCGATCAGGAGGACCACCACGCCCACCACCGTGACGAGGCTGCGTGAGGACGAACGGCTGCCGCGTCGTGCGCCTCCGTAGACGTCACCGGCACTGTCGGGGAGCCGCGTGCGCGTCTGGCCGGTACCTCCGTACCCGCCGTCCTCGCCGCGCGCTCCGTGCTCGTCGCCGAGACTCATGCCGCGTACGCCCCCTCGACCTCATGCGGAACCGCGTCGTACGACGGTAGCCCCGCTGGTTCCCGCGTGGGCGCGGTGTGGTGACTGGACATCAGGAAACGCAACCTCAGCCGGTGGGCACGACGGACGGGTGGGGTAGAGGAGGGACGCGAACGGGCCCGGCCGGTGCGGGGGCACCGGGCCGGCCGCCGCCTAGACGGCCATGCCGTACACGATGGTGAAGAGCGTGCCCAGTGAACCGATGATGAAGACGCCGGTGAGACCCGCGATGATCAGACCCTTGCCCTGTTCCGCGCTGAAGGTGTCGCGGAGGGCGGTCGCGCCGATCCGTTGTTTCGCCGCTCCCCAGATCGCGATGCCGAGGCACAGGAGGATGGCGACCGCCATCACGACCTCGATCATCACGCGGGCTTCGTTGCCCAGGGTGCCGAACGGGCCCCAGTCCGGAGCGATTCCGCCGATGATCGTGTTGATGTCGCCCTTTTCGGCTGCGAAAAGCATGTAAGTCACCGCCCCTAGTGGGTTGTTCTGCCTCCTCTGCCACTCTGCGCAGAGGTCACGGCTATTGTCGCTGACAATGATGCTGTCGCATGTCGACTTGGCGTCATTGATTGGCGGGTTTCGTACGAATCCCTTGTCACCGGAGCTCGCGGGACCCTTCAGGGGGGCGCAGGACGGTATACGAGGAGGCGTATCGTCACTCTGTGTATCACGGCAGGTCACGCCGGGCAATGAAGTAGATGCGGAACCTGTGGTGTGGTTCCGTCGTTAGCCCCTCTTACGCGAACGCCAACTGATGGTGGCCGATTCCGCCCGTCCATCGAGCCCGACTCCGTCCCGAGTGCGCCGGTCCGTCGTGCCGATGTTCTCCGGGTCGTGCGTCTCCTGGCGTGTAGACGCCTCCCGATTCGTTGTGGTGCAGGCTATCCCGGACGGGGCGGCGGGGTGCGCCGGGGTGGGAGCGGCGACCGCACTTTCCATCACTCAGCGCTTATATAAGCGCTTAGTGATACGTTGGTGCCGTGCACGCATTCGACGTACTCGGTGACCCCGTTCGCCGACGGATCCTGGAGCTGCTCGCGGACGGCGAGATGAGCTCCGGGGCGGTGAGCGAGGTCGTGCGGGAGGAGTTCGGGATATCCCAGCCGGGCGTCTCCCAGCACCTCAAGGTCCTGCGGGAGAACGGCTTCGCCACGGTCCGGCCGGAGGGGGCCCGGCGGCTGTACGCCGTCGACACCGCCCCCCTGCGCGACATCGACGCCTGGCTGGACCGTTTCCGGCGCTTCTGGACACCCCACCTCGACGCCCTGTCCACCGAGGTGGCCCGGGGCAAGCGCGAACGCCGGCTCCGCGAGGGGTCCGGCCAGTGAAGGAGCAGCGCATGATCGACGTCAGCCATCAGATCAACGCCGTGCGGCGCCAGGTCGGCAGCCGGGTCATCGAGGCCGGTGAGGCCCACGTGGTGACCGTCAGTCAGACGTACGACACGACCGTCGAGGACCTCTGGGAGGCCTGTACCGATCCCGAGCGCATCCCGCGCTGGTTCCTGCCCGTCACCGGCGAGCTGCGTCCCGGCGGCACGTACCAGCTGGAGGGCAACGCCGGGGGGACCGTCGAGCGCTGCGATCCGCCGAAGGGCTTCACCGCGACCTGGGAGTTCGGCGGGAACGTCAGCTGGATCGAACTGCGGCTGACCCCCGCGGCGGACGGCGGTACGCGCTTCGAGCTGGACCACATCGCTCCCGACGACGACGAGAAGTGGCAGCAGTTCGGGCCCGGGGCCGTCGGTGTCGGCTGGGACATGGCCCTCATCGGGCTGACCCTCCATCTGTCGTCCGGCGCGGCCGTGGATCCCGAGGAGGCCATGACCTGGTTCGGGACCGAGGAGGGGCTGCGGTTCGTCGCGCGGAGCAGCGAGGGGTGGTACGAGGCCGCCGTCGCCGGCGGTGAGGCCGAGGAGGTCGCGCGGGGGAGGGCGGACCGGACGACCGCGGCGTACACGGGGGTGGAGTCCTCCTGACACCCCGGCTACTTACTTTCGAGTAACCTCGCACGGCAACCGCTGCCCAGCCCTTCGTGGGCTCCCGGAGGAGGAACCGTGCCAAGGTCGGACCGCTCGCCCCTGTTGCTCGCAGGTCTGCTGGCCTCCGCCGCCGTCGCCCATTTCGCGGTGCCCCGGCAGTTCGACGCGACCATTCCGCGCGTACTGCCGGGTTCGCCGCGGACCTGGACGTACGCGAGCGGTGTCGTCGAGCTGGCGCTGGCCGCCGGGGTGGCGGTGCCGCGTACGCGGCGGGTGGCCGCGCTGGCCACCACCGCGTTCTTCGTCGGGGTGTTCCCCGCGAATGTCCAGATGGCCGTGGACTGGCGGCACCGGCCCGCGCCCCAGAAGGCCGCCGCGCTGGCCCGGCTGCCGCTTCAGGTGCCGCTGGTGCTGTGGGCGCGGGGCGTGGCGAGGGGTGGTCCGGCGGGGCCCGCCGCCCGGGGCTGACCGCCTAGGGCCGACTGCCCGGGGTTGGACCGCCCTCGGCTCCCTCGAACCCTTCCACTCCCTCCACGAAGTGGTCGAACTCGCCTGCCTGTACGCCCAGTACGAAGGCGTCCCACTTCCTGCGGGTGGTCGTGACGACGGTCTCCGGGTCGCTGGTCTCGCGGATGTAGACGAGTTCGTCGTCGCCGAAGGCCAGCTCGATCCAGGGGCCCGGCCCTGTCGCCTCCGGCGGGGCGGCGCGTTCCCAGGTGAGGTTCGCGGGGATGTCAGACATGGGCTGGGCTCTCTTCGAGTACGGGGACGAGGGGGGCGAAGCCTGCGACGGCAACCGTATCGCCGTGCCGGAGGTGGCGAGTGATCATTCCGCGGTGGGGTTTCCGCATCTACACTGACGTTCGGATTACCGTGCGGCGAGGGGCGGTTGACGGTGCGTAAGGGCT
This sequence comes from Streptomyces sp. NPDC060205, assembly GCF_042728395.1. Classification (NCBI taxonomy): domain Bacteria; kingdom Bacillati; phylum Actinomycetota; class Actinomycetes; order Kitasatosporales; family Streptomycetaceae; genus Streptomyces; species Streptomyces sp. NPDC060205. The sequence continues at coordinate 5,267 of NZ_JBHWZP010000222.1, read as the reverse complement.
GGATCTTGGCGACCGCCGCCGTGGGGGCGGGGCTCAGCTTCGTCATGGTGCTGGTGGTCGGCGTCTACATGGTCGCCGGGAACCTCGCCAACGGCGTCGGGCAGGGAGCCGTCGGGCTCGCCAAGGGGTCCGTGCCGGCGGCGTACCGGACGCTCGTGCAGAAGTGGGGCAATCTGTGCACCGCCATTAATCCGGCACTTCTCGCCGCGCAGCTGTATCAGGAGAGCGGGTTCAATCCCGACGCCAAGAGCCCGGCCGCCGCGCAGGGGATAGCGCAATTCATCCCCGGGACCTGGGCCACGCACGGAATCGACGGCGACGGTGACGGCGACCGCGACGTGTGGGATCCGAATGACGCGATTCCATCGGCCGCGAAGTACGACTGCACGCTCGCGAAGTACGTCAAGGACGCGCCCGGGAACCCGACGGAGAACATGCTCGCCGCGTACAACGCGGGGGCGTACGCCGTCATCAAATACGGGGGCGTCCCGCCGTACAGGGAAACCCAGAACTACGTGAAGACGATCACCACGCTGCAGGAGAGTTTCGCCGCTCCCGTCGGCCGCGTGCAGCCCTCCCAGCAGGCCGCCGGTGCCATCTACTTCGCGCAGAAGAAGCTCGGCACGCTCTATCTCTGGGGCGGCAACGGCACCCCTGAGCAGGGAGGACGCTTCGACTGCTCGGGGCTGACCAAGGCCGCGTACGAGACGGTGGGCATCACCCTGCCGCGGGTCGCCAACGACCAGTACAACGCCGGTCCGCACCCCGGGCGGGACGAGCTGCTGCCCGGGGACCTGGTCTTCTTCTCGGACGACCTCACCAACTCCCGGGCCATCCGGCACGTGGGTATCTACGTCGGCGGCGGGTACATGATCAACGCCCCTCGCACGGGTGCCGTGATCCGCTTCGACGCCATCGACACGCCTGATTACTTCGGGGCGACGCGGGTGACCGAAGATGGCGCGAAAGCATTGCCCACCTCTGTGTGAAACCCACCCCTGAGCTGCGGCGATGTATCTCTCTTCGATAACGTCTGCGTGATCATTCGGTGGAGGGTGGAACGTATTGAAGGGGAGTGTGCGTTCCTGTTCTTGTAGCCGACGACGGGGGTTGTGGCGCGACGCATCCGGTGGGTGCGTCGGAAAGATGACGATGAAGGAGCCGTTGCACCATGGCTGGACTCGCCGACTCCGGATCGAACCCCGACGTCGACTTGCTCTACGACATCAATGGTCTCGCCAAAGACGCGCCGCACTGGTTCGACCGCGTCATGGAGTTCGTGGGCGAGTGGGGACTCCTGCTCGTCATGGTTCTGCTGGTGCTGTGGTGCTGGTGGAACGTGCGGCGGCGGGGCGGGGACGAGGCCGCGGCCTCCGTGGCCTCACTGATCTGGGCGCCGCTGGCCGCCGGGGTCGCCGTACTCGTGAATGTGCCGATACGGGGATTTGTCGAACGGCCCAGGCCCTTTGTGGACCACGAAGGGCTTGAAGTTCTCATCGGCGGCAAGAGCGACTATTCGTTTGTGAGCGACCACTCCACTCTCATGATGGCCATGGGGGTCGGGCTGTTCGTCGCGAATCGGAAGTTCGGGCTTGTCGGGATAGGGCTTGCGCTGCTCGGTGGGTTCTGCCGGATTTATATGGGCGTGCACTATCCGACCGACGTGGTCGGCGGGTTCGCGCTCGGGACCGCTGTCGTGCTGCTGCTCTCGCCGCTTGCGACCGCTTTGCTGACGCCTGTGGTCAAGGCTGTTGAGCGGTCCGGGCGGGTGGGGTGGTTGGTTCGGGCGGATCGCTCCGCCGGGGCGCGGGAGAAAGTGATTCCTGGGTCTCGTCGGGATGTTGATCCTGCGGAGCGGGATCTTGCGGCGTAGGTAGGTTTCCCTGCGGGGGCTGTTCGGCGCGTTGTCTGGTGCGGGTGCGTTGTGGCTGGTTGCGCCGTTCCCCGCGCCCCCTGAAGGCAGAGGATTGCGCCGTTCCCCGCGCCCCTGGGGTGGATCGGTCGTGGGTTTCTGCGGGGCCGGTGGGGGCTGGTCGCGCAGTTCCTCGCGCCCCTAAAGGCAAACGACTGCGCCGTTCCCCGCGCCCCCTCAGGGGCTATAGCGACTGTGGGAACGTGAAGAAGTTCTTGGGGTCGTACTGGGATTTCAGGGACTTTAGGTGTGGGGCCGCTTGGCCGTAGTAGGCCTTTCGCCAGTTGGTCAGCGTGGGGTCCGTGTAGTTCTGGTAGGCCGCGCCTGAGGCGTGGGGGCGCATCGCCGTGTGGGTGGCCGTCAGCCAGGACTCCGATGTGCTGCCGGAGGTGCCGGGGCGCCACGCCGCGATGTACTGGGCCAGCATCCGCGAGCGGCGGTGGACGAACGCCGTCGCCGTGGGGTCGACGCGGTTGATCGCGCCCCCCAGGGCGGTGAGGGCGATGCTGCCCGTGCCGCCCCGGACCCCGGATATCCCGGAGAGGAGCGTCCGGATGCCCGCCGCCGAGAGCGAGCGGTCGAAGAAGTCCGAGCGGGCCGCGTACGTCTCGCGGCCCAGCGCGCCCTGCGAGGAGCGGCCCGGTGTGCCGCCCGGGAGATGGCACTGGGCGTCGGAGGAGAAGGACGAGCAGCCCGCGTACACCTCCATCGCCTCCTCGTAGGAGCGGCGCCGGAGGGAGACGCTGCGGGCGGAGGCGCCGATGCGGTCGGCGAGGCGGTCCACCGCGTTCTGCAGGTCGCCGTAGGTGCCGAGGGAGAACGCCGAAATGGAGATCGTGGGGGTGCCGCCGGCCGCGTTCTCCACGTGGAGGGACGACCAGATCTCGTCCGGCTGGTCGGGGCCCCACTCCTGCCAGGCCGTCAGGACCGCCGCCGCCCTGGACCACGGCCAGGACATGTTCGCCGCCACGCCCTGCGGGGCCGGGTGGGTCTTGAAGCGGAGTTCCGTGACGACGCCGAAGTTGCCGTTGCCCGCGCCGCGCAGCGCCCAGAACAGGTCCTTGTTCTCGGTCGCGCTCGCGGTGAGCTGCTTGCCGTCCGCCGTGATGAGGATCGCCCGCGTGAGGCTGTCGCACGTCAGGCCGTACGCCCTCGACACCACCCCGTGGCCGCCGCCCAGCGCCAGACCCGAGACGCCCACCGTCGGGCAGGAGCCCGCCGGGATCGTCACGCCCTTCGCGGCGAGCCCGCGGTAGACGTCGATGAGTTTGGCGCCCGCGCCGATCACGGCCTCGTCGCCGGACGCGCGGATCCGGGACAGCTTCGACACGTCGAGGATCAGCCGGCCGTTCCCGGAGGACCAGCCGGCGTACGAGTGGCCGCCGTTGCGGATCGAGACGCGGACGTCGTGGGCGCGGGCGTACGCGAGGACCGTACGGATGTCGTCGGGGCCGGCCACGTACGCGACCGCCGTCGGCTTCAGGGAGTCGAAGCGGGTGTTGTAGAGCTGGCGGGCCGCCGCCCAGTCGGCGTCGCCGGGGCGGACCAGGGGGCCGTCGAGGTCCGCGGCGAGCGCCCGCAGGTTGGCGGCCGGGGGGCTGCCGGCCGGGGGGCTGCCGGCCGGGGTGCGTGTGGCCGTCGTGGTCGCGCCGGTGCCCTTGGCCGGAGTGCCGGACGTACGCGCCGAGCCGGCCGCCCCTGACCCCGATCCCTTGCCGCTGCATGCCGCCGACGCCACTGTCACCGCGACCGCCGCCGTGCCGCCTATGAACGTACGCCGCTGCATGTGCGCCTCCCGTTGCTCCCGTTGAACGAGACGGGTCAACCGCCCGGCGGGTTCCACAGGCGGTGACCGGCAATCCCCATGAGTGGGCAAAGGGGAGGCGGCGGGTTCCGGCCAGACGGGGGCGGCCGGGCGGGAGCGGGCGCGCGAGCGAAGGCGGGGCTTCCGTTAGTCGGAACCCTTGCGTGTTCTCCCCGTAAGCGTTCCGTGACCTCACCGCACTGACGGCAGGGGTTCACCCTCCGTTCACTCACGGCCATCGGCGGCTTCACCTGTTCTGCCTAATTTCGGCCTTACCCGGTGCGTGGTGCGGACGGAAGCGAGCGCCTGTGCCGGTCGATGAGCCAGCAGGACCCATGACATCGCACGCCGCCGCAACGGCGGCTTCTGGAAGGAACTCACGAAAGTGAAGCTTCAGCGCAAGAACCGGCTTCGCGCCCTTTCCCTCGGTGCTGTCGCCGTCTCCGGCGCCCTTGCGCTGACGGCGTGCGGCTCGGACGACACCGGCACCGGCAGCAGTGACGGCAGCACGACCGCCGCCAACAGCTCCATCAAGTGTGACGACGCCAAGGGCCAGCTGCTGGCCAACGGCTCCTCCGCGCAGAAGAACGCGATCGACGCGTGGGTCAAGCAGTTCGTGACCGCCTGCAAGGACGTCCAGATCAACTACAAGTCCGAGGGTTCGGGCGCCGGTGTCACGGCGTTCACCCAGGGCCAGGTCGCCTTCGCCGGCTCCGACTCCGCGCTGAAGCCCGAAGAGGTCACCGCCTCCAAGAAGGTCTGCACGGACGGCCAGGGCATCGACCTGCCGATGGTCGGCGGCCCGATCGCGGTCGGCTACAACGTCCCGGGTGTCGAGGGCCTCGTCCTCGACGCGGAGACCCTTGCGAAGATCTTCGACAGCAAGATCACCAAGTGGAACGACGCGGCGATCAAGAAGCTGAACCCCGACGCGAAGCTGCCCGACCTCAAGATCCAGGCGTTCCACCGCTCGGACGAGTCCGGCACCACGGACAACTTCACCAAGTACCTGATCGCGGCCGCGCCCGACCAGTGGAAGTACGAGGGCGGCAAGGCCTGGCAGGCCAAGGGCGGCCAGTCCGCATCCGGCTCCTCCGGTGTCGCCCAGCAGGTAAAGCAGACCTCCGGCGCCATCAGCTACATGGAGCTGTCGTACGCCAAGGACGGCATCGCCGCGGCCAAGCTGAACACGGGCGCCAGCGAACCCGTCGAGGCCACCGTCGAGAACGCCACCACGGCCATCGCGGACGCCAAGATCGTCGGCACGGGCAAGGACCTCGCGCTCGAACTGAACCGCGCGACCAAGGCCGACGGCGCCTACCCGATCACCCTGGTCACGTACGAGATCGTCTGCGACAAGGGCAACAAGGCCGACACCCTGGCCGCCACGAAGGCGTTCCTCACCTACATCGCCAGCGAGGACGGCCAGAAGATCCTGGCCGAGAACGACTACGCCCCGATCCCCGAAGAGATCATCGCGAAGGTCCGTACGACCGTCGCGGGCCTGAGCTGACCTGAGCGCGCGGTCCGGCCCCGGAACAGGGGCCGGAC
>NZ_JBHWZP010000221.1:0-15692 GCF_042728395.1 Streptomyces sp. NPDC060205 | reverse complement strand
GGCTGAAAATCAGCCCGTCCGGCGTTTGAGGACCGGGGGTTCGGGGGCAGCGCCCCCGAGTCGTGGACGATGGGGGTCCCCCCGGTCGAGCGAAGCCGAGACTGGGGGAGGGTAGGGGCGGCGGGGGCGAGAAAACTCCTCAGCCCCGGATGATCGCCAACACCTCGTCGCGCACCCGCGCCATCGTCCCCCCGTCCCGCGCCTCCGCGTTCAGGCGTAGGAGCGGTTCCGTGTTGGAGGGGCGGACGTTGAACCACCAGTCGGCCGCCGTCACGGTGAGGCCGTCGAGTTCGTCGAGGGTGATGCCCTCCTGGGGCTCGTACGCCGCCCGGATCGCGGCGAGGCGGGCCGTCTGGTCGTCGACCGTGGAGTTGATCTCGCCCGAGCCGGCATAGCGGTCGTACTGGGCGACGAGGGCCGAGAGCGTGCCCTCCTGCCCGCCCAGAGCCGCCAGGACGTGGAGCGCGGCGAGCATGCCGGTGTCCGCGTTCCAGAAGTCCTTGAAGTAGTAGTGCGCGGAGTGCTCGCCGCCGAAGATCGCCCCGGAGGCGGCCATCTCGGCCTTGATGAAGGAGTGGCCCACCCGGGTGCGTACCGGAGTGCCGCCGTTCTCCCGGACGACCTCCGGGACCGACCAGGAGGTGATGAGGTTGTGGATGACCGTGCCCTTGCCGCCGTGCCTGGCCAGCTCCCGCGCGGCGACCAGGGCGGTGATCGCGGACGGGGAGACCGGCTCGCCGCGCTCGTCGACGACGAAGCAGCGGTCGGCGTCGCCGTCGAAGGCGATGCCGAGGTCGGCCGCCTCCTCGCGGACGCGCTTCTGGAGGTCGACGATGTTCGCCGGGTCCAGCGGGTTCGCCTCGTGGTTCGGGAACGTGCCGTCCAGCTCGAAGTACATCGGGACGAGGGTCAGGGGCAGGCCCGCGAAGACGGTCGGGACCGTGTGGCCGCCCATGCCGTTGCCCGCGTCCACCACGACCTTCAGGGGGCGGATCGAGGTCAGGTCGACGAGGCCGCGCAGGTGCGCCGCGTAGTCCTCCAACGTGTCGCGCCGCGTGATCGCGCCGGGTGCCGCATCCGGGGTGGCGGCCCCGGAGGCAGGGGCCTGCGATGTCCGGGCTCCCTCGTCGAGCCACGACTCGACGAGCTCCCGGATCTCCGTGAGGCCGGTGTCCTGGCCCACGGGGGCCGCGCCCGCCCGGCACATCTTGATGCCGTTGTACCGGGCCGGGTTGTGCGAGGCCGTGAACATCGCGCCCGCGAGGCCGAACGCGCCCGACGCGTAGTAGAGCTGGTCCGTGGAGCAGAGCCCGATCTCGGTGACGTCCACGCCGCGTGCCGCCGCGCCGCGGGCGAAGGCCCGGGACAGGCCCGGCGACGAGGGGCGCATGTCGTGCCCGGTGACGATCGCGTCCGCGCCGGTCACCTGCGCGAAGGCGGCACCGAACAGCTCGGCCAGCGTCTCGTCCCACTGGTCCGGGACCACCCCGCGTACGTCGTACGCCTTCACGAGCTGCGACAGATCAGCGGCCACGGCCAGCCTTCCTAGAGCCTTGAGTCCTTGAGTCCTGAGTCCCTGACCGAGCACTCGGCTGAGTCCTCGGCGGAGGCCCCAAAACTACCCGTACGCCCCACGCGGTCGGCAGCCGGATCTCGGCGGGCGCCGGGCGGACGCCGGGCGGACTTCGCGTGGGCCTACGGAAGCATCCATTCCAGGACCGGTGAGCTCTGGCCGACCACGATCAGGCACATGACCAGCAGAAGTCCGAGGCTCCACGGCAGCACCTTGCGCAGCAGGTCGCCCTCCCGGCCCGCGAGCCCGACCGCCGCGCAGGCGATGGTGAGGTTCTGCGGGGAGATCATCTTGCCCAGGACACCGCCCGAGCTGTTGGCCGCCGCGAGGAGTTCCGGGGACAGGCCCGACTCCCTGGCCGCGGTCACCTGGAGGGCGCCGAAGAGCGCGTTGGCCGAGGTGTCCGAGCCGGAGACGGCCACGCCGAACCAGCCGAGGACGGGTGACAGGAAGGCGAGTCCCGCGCCGGCCGCCGCCACGAAGTGTCCGATCGTGGCCGCCTGCCCGGACAGGTTCATGACGTAGGCGAGCGCGAGGACGGAGGTGACGGTGAGGATCGCGAACCTCAACTCGTGCACGGTGGCCGCCCATTCCTTGAGCGCCACGCGCGCGTGCACCCCGAGAACGGCGGCCGTGCACACTCCGGCGAGCAGCACCAGCGTGCCTCCGGTGGACACGATCGGCCAGGTGAAGACGTTGCCGCCGACCGGGTCGCCGTCCGGATTCACGACGTTGAGGAAAGGCCAGTCGAAGACCCGGGTCGCCTTCGCCAACTGGTCCTTGACGGGCGGGATCTGGGCGATGGAGAAGATCACCACGATCAGTGCGTACGGGGCGTACGCGCGCAGCACTTCGGGGCGCGGGTCCTCCTCGTCCAGGTCCTCACTGCGGGTGCCCGTCAGGACGGCGGCCCGTACGGGTTCGGCGGCGGGCCTGCGCGCGTGCGGCACCGCCATCAGCGCGCCCGCGCCGGCCAGGGCGGCCCCGATGTCGGCGAGTTGCGCGGAGACGTAGTTGGAGGCGGCGAACTGGGCGACGGCGAAGGCGACTCCGCAGGCCAGCGCGGGTACCCAGGTCTCGCGCAGACCGCGTCGGCCGTCCACCAGGAAGACCAGCACCAGGGGCACCACCAGGGCGAGCAACGGGGTCTGGCGGCCCACCACGGAGGCGACGGTGTCCAGCGGCAGGTCGGTGACCTGGGCGAGCGTCACCACCGGCGTGCCCATCGCCCCGAAGGCGACCGGCGCGGTGTTGGCGACCAGCGCGACCACCGCGGCGCGCACGGGGTCGAAGCCGAGCGCGACGAGCATCACCGAGCAGATCGCGACGGGCGCTCCGAAGCCCGCGAGGGCCTCCAGGAGCGCGCCGAAGCAGAACGCGACGACGAGCGCCTGGATGCGCGGGTCGTCGGAGAGCCGTCCGAAGGAGCGGCGCAGGATGTCGAAGTGCCGGGTACGGACGGTCATCCGGTAGACCCACAGGGCGTTGACGACGATCCACAGGATGGGGAAGAGGCCGAACACCGCTCCCTGGGCCGCGCTGGAGAGGGTCTGGCCCACGGGCATGCCGTACGCGAGCGTGGCGACGAGGGCCGCGGCCGCGAGACCGATGAGGCCGGCCAGGTGCGCCTTCATACGGACCCCGCCGAGCAGGACGAGGACGAGGACGAGGGGCAGGGTCGCGACGAGCGCGGACAGACCGAGCGAGTCGGCCAAGGGCTCAAGTTCCTGGACGTACACGGAGCCTCCCCCGATTCCGCCATGCGGAAATCAATTTCTCGTGGGCCGTGGAAAATGGTCGTGTCCGCGACAAGCGCACGTCAATGGTCATGCACCACTGAGCGAAACGTGCACCGAATACACACGGAACACACCGGACGCAGGGGACACGGGGGACACGGGGGACACAAGGGCCGCAGGGGGCACGCGGAATGAAGTCCCCCGCATGAAGTCCACGGCGAGGAGCGAGCGTTGAGGAGGGAGACCTGAAAAGGAAGGGTTCAGGAGTCCGGGGAGCGCAGGACCCGCAGGTGGCCGCGGCGGGCCACCTCCATCGGGTCCGCGCCGCGGGCGTTGCCGCCGCCCGGGCGGGTGGGGCGCTCCTGCGGACGGGCCGCCTCACGGACCGCGTTGGCGAGCGCCTCCAGATCGTCACCGCTGGGGCGCGAGGGCGCGGAGGCGTCTGCGAGCCGGACGACCTCCCACCCGCGCGGCGCGGTGAGGCGCTCGGAGTGCTCGGCGCACAGGTCGTAGCAGTGGGGTTCGGCGTAGGTGGCGAGCGGGCCGAGGACCGCGGTCGAGTCGGCGTAGACGTACGTCAGCGTCGCTACGGCGGGACGGCCGCAAGCGGTGCGCGAACAGCGACGTACAGGGCTCACGATGTTGGACGGTACCGCACTCTTGAGCGGGCCGCGACGACTCCTCCCCGGCTCACTCCCCCGTGTCGTGTTGTGACGCCTGACACAGGAGGTGTCCGGCGAGCCTGTTCGACCTGCTGGTACGGGTGTTGACGAGGTGTCGGACAGACCCGGGAGTGGTCATGAGACGGCTCAAAAGCTGTCGATCTCCGCACAAGATTCAGTCCGGGAGGATACGGAATCCAGCCCGAGCTTGGCTGGAATGCTCATCCTGCGACCTGCCGGACGAGGGGCCCTCGGGGTCGTACGGGGCGGCGGTCCGTGGCCGCAGGCGGGACGCGTGCCGTGTGCGGGCGGCGGCGGTGCGCGGGGACTACTCTTCGTCAGTGATGGACAACCCCGTACCGCCCCCTCCCGCCGAACCCAGGCCCCGTCGTCGTGATCGACACGGGCGCGGGATGCGTGGGCCCGTGGCACCGCCGCAGGTGCCCCTCTCGGCCAGTCGCGCCGAGGTGTTCGCGGATCTGGTGCAGGACTCCGTGGAGCGGCTGGAGCGGCGGTGGCCGCAGCTCTCCGACATCGAGTTCATGGTGCTGGAGGTGCCCCGGTTCGATCCGGCGGGCGACGAGGGCTGGGGCGACGAGGCCGTGCCCCTGGGCGGCATCACTCCGGCGCACGAGGGCCGGCCCGCCCGGGTCATCGTCTACCGGCGTCCCGTGGAGATCCGTACCAAGAGCCGCGACGAGCGGGCCGCGCTGGTGCACGAGGTCGTGGTGGAACAGGTCGCCGAGGTGCTGGGCCTGACACCGGAGACCGTCGATCCCCGCTACGGCGAGGACTGAGCCCCGGACGGTCCGGCCCGGGGTTCTAACCCCCGGGCCCGGGTGCCGGCGCCGCCCTGCTTCTGCGGCACGGGCCTGTTTCCGCGGTACCGGCCTGTATCTGCGGTACCGCCCTACTCCCGCAGCACCGCTCTACTTCTGCAGCACCGCCCTACTTCTGCAGCACCGAGAGGTCCTGCTCCGCCTCCGGTACCTTCACCGTCCCCCGGTCGTCCGGGAGGGTCTGCACGGTGAACATGGGCACGCCCCCCCCGGCCGCTTCGAGCATGCGCGACGCGTGGACGGGCCCGCCGGACAGCGGCTCCACCGTCAGCGCGTACGTGCCCTTGAGTCCGGCGGGCACGGGCAGCTCGACGTTCTGCGTGGTGCCGGCCTTGACCGTGTACGTCTTCGAGGCGGCCGTTCCGCCCTCGCTGCCCGCGGAGGCCGTGACCTTGACCTTCGCGCCGCGGCCAGGGGCGACCAGGGAGAGCGTGGATCCCTTGGCGCGGTTGTCGGCGGCCGTCGCACGCGACCCCACCGGGGCCGTGGCCGGGATGAACGCCGTCTCCTGGTTGTCGCCCTTGCCGCGTACGACCCTCAGGGCCGCGACGACGGGGGTGGACTTGCCGGTCGGTGTCAGCACCAGGGAACCCGCCTCGCCGCGCGTGACGTCGCCGAGGTCGACGGCGGCCGTCATACCGGCCTTCACGTGCAGTGTCTCGTGCCCGGCGGGAGTGATCGTGCCGGTCGGCGAGGCGAGCCGGACCTTCAGGTCGGCGTCGGCCTCGCCGGGCGCGAACGCGACCAGCCGTACGGAGGTGGCGTCCTTCGGGATGCCCGGCAGGACGAGGCTGCCCGCCGGGGCGGCCGAGGGGGCGAGCCAGTCGCCGCCGAGTGTGTCGTCGAGGGCCTGGACGGCGGCGGCCACCCGGCCGCTGCGGACCGTGACGTGCACGGTGAGGTTGGTCTCCGGCTCGTCGATGAGGGTCGACAGGAGCACCGACTCGCTGGAGTGCGGCGGGATCTTGATGCCCTCCCCGACCGTCGACTTCAGGACGCCGTCCTTGCCGTACAGCTCGATGTCGGCGACGGCGGCGGAGTCGTCGGGGTTGGTCAGGTGCGCGTAGTCCGTGCGCTCCTTGGCGGTGCTGGCGCCCGGGAACCAGAAGTCGGTGTCCGGGGCCGAGCAGCTGGTGCCGAGCAGGCCGCGGCCGGTGCCCGCCTCGACCTCGGTGGTCTGCTGGACGGCCCAGCCGGGTGCGAACCTGCCCTCGGCCGTGCCGACCAGCGCGGGCGACTCGGCGCCGGAGGCCTTGCCCGTGACCGGCTTCCCGGGCTCCTTCGGCGTCAGGACGGGCTTCTCCTTCTTGCCGTCCTTCTCGCCGTCCTTCTTGTCCTGCGTGTCTTCCTGCTTCTCGTCCTGCTTCTCGTCCTCGTCGTCGGACGTGTCCGCCGACTGCGCGCCCGCGGCCAGCAGCTCGGCCTTGCCGCTCGTACCGGTGCCCTTGGTGACGGGAGTGAAGGACGTGTACGCGGTCTCGGCGAGGTCCGAGGTGCTGGGAGCCGGACAGAGCAGGCTGGTGCGCTCCACGGGCAGCTGGGCAGCCGCCTTGGCCGTGTCCTCCCCGGCGGCCTGCGGCTCGGACATCGAAGCGAAGCCGGTGACGGCGGCGAGCGCGGCCACGCCGGCGATCAGGGACACGGTGGTGCGGTTCACTGCTGGCTCCCGTCGGGGCGCTCATGGTCGGTGCCGTGCGGCGGTTGCTGCTGCTGATGTTGCTGCTGTTGCGCCGGGTCGTACGAGGGGTCGTAGCCCTGTCCGTAGGCCTGCGCGGGGTCGTATCCCGCGTTCCCCGTGCCGTACGCCGCGTACGGGTCGTACTGGTCCGCCTGGTACGGGTCCGCCTGGTACTGCTGCTCGTAGGTGCCCGCGGGGTACTGCGGGGCGCCCTGGTACTGCTGCTGATCGTAGGTGCCGTACTCGGCGCCGTACGTCGTCGCGTCCCACTCGTCGTAGGACTGCTGCTGCGGGATGGGCGCGGCCACCGGGGCCTCCCCCGGAGGGGGCGGGGCGCCGGGCGCGAACGCATCGGGCTGCTCGCCCTGCGCGGGCTGCTCGGTCTGCTCGGGCTGCTCCGTCTGTTCGGCCTCCGCCTGGGCGCGCAGCCGGCGGGCCCTGCGGCCCTCGCCGGACGCGGACTCGACGGGTACGACCTCCTCCTCGGGGAGGTCGTCGTCGACGTCGCGGCGGCGGCCCGGCAGAGCGAGCACCACGAGGACGACGGCGAGCGCGCCCTGCGCCCACAGCCAGCCGGTGTGTCCGAACGGCGCCTCGAAGGTGACGTCGAGGCGGCCCCCGGTGGCGGGCAGTTCGAAGCCCTGGGCCCAGCCGTCGACCGTGGTCCTGGTGAGCGGCTTCCCGTCGAGGGTGGCCGTCCAGCCCTCGTCGGCGGTGTCCGCGAGGCGCAGGACGCGGCCCTCGGCACCGGCGGAGATCTTGGTGTGCAGTTCGACGGGCCCGGCGGCGATGGGCTGCGGGTCGCCGGAGGCGGGCACGACGGCCGCGCGCGCGACCTGCCGGTCGACGCGCCACAGGGCGCTGCCGTCCTGCTGGCTGAGCCGGCTCAGGCCCGGGGTGGCGTCCAGGACGCGGGCGACCTCGCGGGGCGCGCCGTCGCGCACCAGGACGTATCGCACGGCGAAGCCGCCGAGCTGGTCGGCCTGGTCGGCGCCGGAGCCGGCCACGAGGTTGGCGACGACCTTGTCGAGGATCTTGTTCTCGCCGTCCGCCGCGGCCAGTTCGGCGTCGCCGAGGCGGGCGCCGGAGCCGCGGACGAGGGTGTAGCCGACCTTGGACTCCGTGTCGCTGCCGAGGACGAGCGTGCGGGCCTGGTCGCGGGTGCCGCTCTCCTCGGCGACGAACGCGGGCACCTGGACGGGATCGCGCCGCTCCAGGGGGCCGTCCGCGCCGCGGATCATCCAGCCGGCGGCGATGAGCAGGGGCCCGGCGGCCGAGGCGAAGGCGATGAGGACGGCGACCGGCTGCCGCCAGCCGAAGCTCTGCTCGGCCACGCGCGAGCGTGCCCCGTCGGCGCCGAGCGCGGCGGCGGCGAGGAAGGCGAGGCCGTAGACGAGGGTGGCGGGTCCGGCCCAGGTGGAGCCGTTCGACAGGGCGGCGAAGACGAGCGCCACCAGGGCGGCCGTCCAGGCGGCCCAGATGCCCAGCTGCCGCTCCGCGCGCATCAGGGCGGCCACGGCGGCGCACACGATGCCGATGAGCATCAGCCCGCTGACCGTTCCGGGTCCGCCCGGGCTCGCGCCCAGCAGGTCGAGCGCGGAGGCCGCCCCCGACTCGTACTCCATGCCGGCCTCCTGGAAGAAGCCGAACGGGAGCAGGGTGAGCGACCAGGGGGCGAGGACCAGCAGCGGGGTGCCGAGCTGGACCAGGAGGCGCAGTCCGTAGGCGGCGATGTCTGCGCGGCGCACGACCGCGAGGGCGATGCCGAGCACCAGCGCGATGGGCCACACGATCGGCGTGAACGCGGTGGCCAGCGTCAGCAGGAGCGCGTACGCCCAGGTGGCACGCCAGCTGCCGCGGCCGGACTCCGCGGCGAGACCGCTCGCCGCGATGCCCGCGCGCGCGATGAGGGGCAGCAGGACGGCGAGCACGGCGGTGCCGAGACGGCCGCCCGCGAGCGCGCCGGTGGCGGCGGGCAGGAAGGCGTACGCGACGGACGCCCAGGCGCGCAGCAGGCGCGACTCGACCAGCGGCCGGGAGACGAAGTAGGCGGCGAAGCCGGCCAGCGGCACCGAGCCGATCAGCAGGACGGTGACCGCGAGTCCGGCGGAGCCGAACAGCACGCTCGCCAGCATGGCGACGAGCGCGAGGTAGGGCGGCGCGGACTGCGTGCCGCCGGCGCCGACGGGGTGCCAGCCGTCCAGGTAGCGCGCCCACAGTTCGGAGGAGTCCGCGGGGGCGGGCAGCAGCGCGCCGCCCGCGAGGGCACCGCCGCCGAGGAGTTCACGGCAGGCGATGAGGGTGAAGAAGAGGAGCACCACGAAGACCATCGGGCCGGGCTTGCGGGCGACGCGCTTGAGGCGGGCGAACTGCTCGACCTGGAGGAAGTCGGCGTCGTCGCCGCCCGGTCCGGACTCGACGGCGCTGCCGTGGCGTCCCGCCGCGTTCAGTTCGGGGTCGGAGCGGCCCACGAGGTTGCCCGCGGCCTGTTCGACGGTGGCGCGGACGGTGGCGCCGGGGGGCGGGAACAGTGCGCGCAGTTCGTCCTTGTCGACCTGCGGGGTGCCGCGCCTGCGGCGGCCCGCGATGATGCGCTCGGGGCGCAGCAGGGTGCCCAGGAGGCCGCGGATCTCGTCGACGGCCTGCCCGGGGACCTTGCCGACGAGGTACGCGACCGTGCGCAGCAGGGTGCCGAGGACGAGCCGTACGAGGATCCAGGGGAGGACCGCGGTGCGGGCGTTGACGAGGAGGGTGTAGGTGGCGCCCGCCTTGTCGACCTTGTGCGGGGAGGCGGAGGTGCGGCCCACGCAGTCGACGGTGCGGCGCTCGCGCGAGGACGCCTCCGCGTGCCGGACGACCGCTTCGGGGGCGACCAGGACGCGGTGGCCCGCGGACTGGGCGCGCCAGCACAGGTCGATGTCGTCGCGCATGAGGGGCAGCCTGCGGTCGAAGCCGCCCAGCTCCTCGTAGACCTCGCGGCGGATCAGCATGCCGGCGGTGGAGACGGCCAGCACGGGGGTCACGTGGTCGTGCTGGCCCTGGTCCTGCTCGCGCCGGTCGAGGCCGGTCCAGCGGCGGCCGCTGTGGGCGATGGTCACGCCGACTTCGAGGAGCTGTCTGCGGTCGTACCAGCCGCGGAGCTTGGGGCCGATGACGGCGACGTCCTTGCCCAGTTCCCGTTCGTTCTCCACGACGCGCAGCAGCTGGGCCAGGGCGTCGGGTTCGGGGGCGCAGTCGTCGTGCAGGAGCCACAGCCACTGCTCGGGCTCGCCGTGCGGCAGCTCCGGCATGTCGTACGTGTCGTCGCGCCAGGTGCGGGTGACGGGGTCCCAGCCGCTGGGGCGCTTCAGGTACGGAAGGTCGTCGGGAGTCAGCACGCCCGCGATGCGGACGGCCTCCTCGACGGCCTGGCCGAAGCCCGTGCGCCGGGCGAGGTGGAGCACCCGGTCGGCGCCGAGGGCGTCGGTGACCAGCTGGGCGGAGGCGTCCGCGCTGCCGGTGTCGGCCGCCACGGCGTTCTGTACGGGCCGCTCCTGGCCGAGCAGCCCGGAGAGGGCGTCGGGCAGCCAGCGGGCGCCGTCGTGCGAGACGAGCACGGCGGTGACCACGTGCCTCGGGAACTCCGGCGGGCGACCGGGGTCGGACACCATCGGTCCGGCCTGGTCGAACGCTGCGGGGGCAGTGTCGTACTGACCTGCCGAATGGCTGTGCACGGACATCGAGGTACGGGCCCCGGTTCGCTGGACTGCGGTGGACGCCTGTGTCCTTGAGGGGATCACGGGGCGTCTCGGACGGAGGCCCACACTAACGGCTGCACAACGGCGCGGCCCGCCGCCTGTGGACAACCCACCCGCGACGGGCCGTGCGTTACGTATCACTACGTAGGGGTGTGCGCCGTTCGAAGCTCTGTCGAGCCGTGGTCAGACGGCGGCCTTCTTCAGACGGCGCCGCTCACGCTCGGACAGACCGCCCCAGATACCGAAGCGCTCGTCGTTGGCGAGGGCGTATTCAAGGCATTCCGAGCGGACCTCGCAGGCGAGGCAGACCTTCTTCGCCTCGCGGGTGGAGCCGCCCTTCTCGGGGAAAAAGGACTCGGGGTCGGTCTGCGCGCAGAGCGCCCGCTCCTGCCAGCCGATCTCCTCTTCGGCCTCGTCGACCAGCAGTTCCTGAAACAGCTCGGTCATGTGCGCCCCTCGTCCGTCTCGCGTCCCCGTGATGCTGCCGCTACCGATTTCGGCTGAACGACACGAGTGAAATTACAATTGCGCTGCTCCGGCCCAGTCAAGCCGAGATCTGCTATTGGGCCCCTTATTCACTCTGCGGAACCAAGGCTATGCGGAAAGTGTTCAAATCGGCATAAACCCTGACAGCCGAAAGGGAGCCAGTGGGACACCGACTCCGCACGTGACGTGTACAGAGGAAGACGCCCAGGAGTTCGATCTCGTTCCGACACGATCGACGAAGCGAACCGGATCACATATGGATCACTGGGATCACACAGGGATCGCGGGGTCGCGCCGAGGTTCGTGCGCCCGGTTGTGCGCCATGTGTCCCGGCAACCTCCTGCACAAACCTTTCACCTCCGAGGTGGCCCGGAAGAGGTGAAAGATCTCCCACATATCGGACGTCAAGTTGACAGTGGGAGTGTGAACCGCTGTGCTGGTGGGCATGCTCGCGAACTTGGCACTCACCTCGACCCGCACCGCCGGGTCCCTCGGTGCTGTCCACGCTCGCTGTAGCTGTTGCTGTCGCAGCTGTTGAGCTCACCGCGCTCCCGCTGCCGCCGGATCCACTGAGACCGGCCGTCGGTCCCCTCCCGCCCGTACCAGGGCCCGCCCCCACCGGGGCACACCTCTCGCCCGCGATCCGGGCGGCCGGTACGTGACACCCCAGACCTCCAGCACTCTCTTCCGCCGAGGAAACCACCGCACTCCATGAACAGCGACAGCGACCTCCAGATCGCCGGCGACATCCTCGAAGTACCGCACCTCCTCCAGCCGCCGCGCGAACACCCGGCCACCGTGGCCGAGTTCGTCGGCCTCGCCCGCTCCATCGCCGCCGACCGCTCCCAGTGGGAGCACCTGGTCCGCTACGACGCGGCCTCCCGCTGGTACCACCGGCTGCGCACCGGCCCCGGCTACGAGGTGTGGCTGCTGTCCTGGGTGCCCGGGCAGGGCAGCGGGCTGCACGACCACGGCCCCTCCTCCGGTGTGCTGACCGTCCTGGAGGGGGCGCTGACCGAGCGCACCGAACGGGGCACGCGCGCGCTGGCCGCGGGAACCCAGCGCGTGTTCGCGCCCGGCTACGCGCACGAGGTCGTCAACGACTCGCTCGAACCGGCCATAAGCCTGCACGTCTACTACCCCGGGTTGACGGAGATGCCGATGCTCCCCCAGTCGCACCTGCGTTCGGCCGGGGGAACGCCGAACGCCCGGTGCTCGATGGCCGAGGTGCTGTGACCGGCCGACGCGTCACGGCCGTCGGTGCCGGGTCGCGGCCGTCGGTGTCGCGACCGTCGGTGTCGCGGCCGTCGGTGTCGGGGGCGCGGCCGTAGAGGTCATCGGTGACGCGTTGTCGTAACCGGCTGACGCGTTGTCGTAGCCGCCTGCAAGACTGCATTCCATGCGCATTGTGGTTCTGGCAGGCGGCATCGGTGGTGCCCGGTTCCTGCGCGGTCTCCAGCAGGCCGCGCCGGACGCGGACATCACCGTCATCGGCAACACCGGGGACGACATCCACCTCTTCGGGCTGAAGGTCTGCCCGGACCTCGACACGGTGATGTACACGCTCGGCGGCGGTATCAACGAGGAACAGGGCTGGGGGCGGGCCGACGAGACGTTCCACCTCAAGGAGGAGCTGGCGGCGTACGGCGCCGGTCCCTCCTGGTTCGGACTGGGCGACCGGGACTTCGCGACGCACATCGTGCGCACGCAGATGCTGAGCGCCGGATATCCGCTCAGCGCCGTCACCGAGGCGCTGTGCGACCGCTGGAAGCCGGGCGTCCGGCTGATCCCCATGTCCGACGACCGCGTCGAGACACATGTGGCCGTCGAGATCGACGGCGAGCGCAAGGCCGTCCACTTCCAGGAGTACTGGGTACGGCTGCGGGCCTCCGTGGAGGCGCACGCCGTGGTGCCCGTGGGAGCCGACCAGGCCAAGCCGGCGCCCGGAGTGCTGGAGGCCATCGCCTCCGCGGACGTCATCCTCTTCCCGCCGTCCAACCCCGTCGTCTCCGTCGGCACGATCCTCTCCGTGCCGGGCATCCGCGAGGCCATCGCCGAGGCGGGGGTCCCCGTGGTCGGCCTCTCCCCCATCGTCGGGGACGCGCCCGTGCGCGGCATGGCCGACAAGGTCCTGGCGGCTGTCGGCGTCGAGTCCACCGCCGCCGCGGTCGCCGAGCACTACGGCTCGGGACTCCTGGACGGCTGGCTGGTCGACACCGTGGACGCCGACGTCGTCGAGCGGGTCACCGGGGCGGGCATCCTCTGCCGTGCCGTCCCGCTGATGATGACCGACCTCGACGCGACGGCCGCGATGGCCCGCGAGGCACTGACGCTGGCGGAGGAGGTGCGGGGCGCTTGAGCGACGGCGACGAGATGTCCCGGGGTACGGGGGCGCCGGTGAGCGGCTTCCCGCCGGACGCGCCCGGCTACCGGGTGTGGGCGCTCCCAGGCCTGCCCGAGGTACGGCCCGGGGACGACCTCGCAAAACTGATCGCCAGTGCGGTCGCCGGTACCGGTGCCGCCGCCGCGCCGGGGCTCGTGGACGGGGACGTGCTGCTGGTCACGTCGAAGATAGTGTCCAAGGCCGAGGGCCGCGTCGTCGAGGCGACGGACCGGGAGGCCGCCATCGACGCCGAGACCGTACGGGTCGTGGCCCGGCGCGGGCCGCTGCGGATCGTGGAGAACCGCCAGGGGCTCGTGATGGCCGCCGCCGGGGTCGACGCCTCCAACACCCCCGCCGGGACCGTACTGCTGCTGCCCGAGGACCCCGACGCCTCCGCCCGCACCATCCGGGACGGCCTGCGGGACGCGCTCGGTGTCGACGTCGGCGTCCTCGTCACGGACACCTTCGGCCGGCCCTGGCGGACCGGGCTCACCGACGTCGCCATCGGGGCCGCCGGAGTGCGCGTCCTCGACGATCTGCGGGGCGGCACGGACGCGCACGGCAATCCACTGGGCGCCACCGTCGTCGCCACCGCCGACGAGCTGGCCGCCGCCGGGGACCTGGTCAAGGGCAAGGCCGCCGGGCTGCCCGTCGCCGTCGTGCGCGGGCTGTCCCACGTGGTGGGCACGGACGGCGGCGAGGACGAGGGGACCAGGGGCATGGTCCGGGGCGCGCGCGACGACATGTTCCGGCTCGGCACCTCCGAGGCCGTCCGGGAGGCCGTCACCCAGCGGCGTACCGTACGGGCCTTCACCGACGAGCCCGTCGACCCCGGCGCCGTACGGCGTGCGGTGGCCGCGGCGGTGACCGCGCCCGCCCCGCACCACACGACACCGTGGCGGTTCGTCCTCCTGGAGAGCGCCGCGTCGCGGACGCGGCTGCTGGACGCCATGCGGGACGCCTGGATCGCCGACCTGGAGCGGGACGGCAAGAGCGCGGAGTCCATCGCCAAGCGGGTGCGCCGCGGGGACGTGCTGAGGAAGGCCCCGTATCTCGTCGTGCCGTGTCTCGTCATGGACGGGTCCCACACGTACGGCGACGCCCGGCGCGACGGGGCCGAGCGGGAGATGTTCGTGGTCGCCACCGGCGCCGGGGTGCAGAACTTCCTGGTCGCCCTCGCCGGGGAGCGGCTCGGGTCCGCGTGGGTGTCGTCGACGATGTTCTGCCGGGACGTCGTCCGGGACGTGCTGGCGCTGCCGGAGAACTGGGATCCCATGGGGGCCGTCGCCGTCGGGCACGCGGCGGAGGAGCCGAAGGCCCGGGCCGGACGGGACGCGGGGGCGTTCATCGAGGTGCGGTGACCGGACCTGGCGGCCGGTGACCGACGCATACCCTTGTGCGGGTATCCCGAGCAGCTTCTTCACCGAAGGACCCATCCGTGGCCGGACGCTTCGAACAGCGGCCCACGCGTACGACCGTGCGCGGCGGGCATGTCGTGGTGCCCGGGTCCGTGCCCGAGTCCGTGCCCGGGTCCGTGCCCGAGCCCCGGTCCGTGGGCGTCCGTACCGATGGCGGTGCCGGCGGGCGGACTCGGGAATGGGTGCCTCCGTGGCCGCTCGATCTGGGGCTCGTGCTCGGGCCCCTGCGGCGGGGCCCGGCCGATCCCACCTTCCGTGCGACCGCGGACGGGTCCGTGTGGCGGGCCAGTCTCACCCCCGTCGGGCCCGGAACCCTGCGCGTGTCCCTGCGCGCGGGTGTCGTGCGCGGAGAGGCGTGGGGGCCCGGGGCCGAGTGGCTGCTCGACCGGCTTCCCCTGCTGCTCGGCGAGGCCGACGATCCCGACGCCTTCGAGCCCCGGCACCGGCTCGTCGCGCTGACCCGGCATCGGCGGCCCGGGCTGCGGCTGACGCGTACCGGGCTGGTGCTGGAGTCGCTGATTCCGTCGATTCTGGAGCAGAAGGTCACCGCCGACGAGGCGTACCGGGCGTGGCGGCTGCTCGTGCGGAAGTACGGCGTGCCCGCGCCCGGGCCCGTTCAGGGGCGCATGTTCGTCATGCCCGAACCGCGGGTCTGGTCGCTGATTCCCTCCTGGGAGTGGCATCGGGCGGGGGTCGACAACAAGCGGGCTTCGACGATTCTGCGGGCCGTGCGGGTGGCTCGGCGGATGGAGGAGGCTGTGGCCTTCGACCCCGTTGCCGCGCGGGAGCGGCTTGAGGTGGTGGTCGGGGTGGGGCCGTGGACCTCTGCGGAGGTGGTGCAGCGCAGTCATGGGGCGGCGGATGCGGTGACGGTCGGGGACCTGCATCTGCCGGGGATCGTGGGGTTTGCGTTGGCGGGGGACCGGGAGGCGGACGACTCCGTGATGCTGGAGTTGTTGGAGCCTTATGCGGGGCAGCGGCATCGGGCTGCTCGGCTGATTTTGTTGAGCGGGCGTACGCCGGCTCGGCGGCATCCGAAGATGCCCCGCGGTGACATCGGGCTCCTGTAAGCGTCTTCCGCCCCCGCCGCCCCTACCCAGTCCCGTCCACGCATGGGGGCTTCGCCCCCTCGCCCCCCTTTTGCGCAGTTCCCCGCGCCCCTAGGTGCCTAGGGGCG
>NZ_JBHWZP010000220.1:0-15729 GCF_042728395.1 Streptomyces sp. NPDC060205 | reverse complement strand
CGGGGCCTAATTGACCGCCCCGCCCGCATGGGCGACGGCGACACGAACCGCTGCTGGAGGCGCTCAGCTTCCGGCGGCGGTTCGTCGTCTGTCGCCCTCAGGTCACTGAGCGCCGCACTCGGGCCCAGGAGCCTTTGGACACCGTCGAGCTCGCGGACTTCGCCGGGCGTCACCCTTGCCGGCTCTCCGAAGGAACGCACCAACGAGGCGCCATCGCCCGGGCGTTGCTCACGGAGCGGGACCCCGTGCAGGTAAAGAGCCGTATGGGGCCATGCCTGTGATCGCTCGAAGGACCATGACGCGACGCTGAGCGGCGGGTACGCATCACCCGCCGTCCGTCCTCCGCATCGTCGGGATGTCGAGGCACAAGGGTACGGATCGTGACATCTGTCGAGAGACCTCCGCTGTCCCGTCCCATACGTTGACGCACCAACACCGTCAGCTTCGCGCCATAGGACGCCCCCACACGTGGCCGGACCGACGACGCAGTACCACCGGTCCCTCAAGACCTCCCTTCCACGTCGTGTCCAGAGGAATCCACAGAAGCCCCCGGCGATACGAGCCGGGCCTCACTCCGGAGCGTTCATGCGAACCACCACCATCACGCGCGCATCTCGGATCGCAGCCGTTGCAACTGCGGGTCTCCTTGCCCTGGCCGGGTGCGGCGACAAGGAGTCACCCTCGGCCGCGAGTGGCGCGGACGGGGGCAAGGCTGTGACCGGAACCCCCGTTCTCGTCGGATTCATCAACACCGGCGAGGGCGGCCTGTCATTCCCGGAAGTCGCAGCCGCGGCAGACACCGCCGGCAAGTACGTCAACACCCACGGCGGTGTGAACGGCAGACCGATCAAACTGGTCACCTGCTCGACCACCGGCGCTCCGGAGAGCGCAGGCAAGTGCGCCAACGACCTCATCGACCAGAAGGTCGCCGTCGCCATGCTCGGTGTCGAACTCGGCGCCGACGCACTCCTGAAGCCGCTCAAGGAGGCAGGCATCCCGATCTTCGGGGTGTCCACGTCCGGGACGACGCTGGCCACCGACCCCTCCGTGACCTTCACGTCCCCGCCGGCGTCACTGACCTGGAACGGCTTCTGGAAGGTCATGAAGGAAGCCGGAGCCCGCAAGCCGATCCTGATCGGTGTGGACGCGGGTCCGATGTACAAGAAGACCCTGGACACGACCGTGGTGCCAAGCGCGAAGGCCGCCGGTCTGGACCTCAGCTACACGCTCTACAACCCCGCCTCACCCGACTTCGCCGCCGCCGTCACCGCCGCGAAGGGGAAGGGCGCCGACGCGATCTATTTCGCCGGCGCGGAGGGCGACTGCACGAACGGCATCAAGACCGCCCGGCAGCTCGGGTGGAACAAGCCCATATTTGCGGGCAGTTGCACGCAGTTCATCAAAACCCTCGGTTCGCAGGCGGAGGGCGTCTACACGCAGCAGTGCCTCCTGCCCGCCAACTCCCGGGACACCGCCCCCGAGGCCAAGCAGAAGCAGATCGACCTCTACGTCAAGCAGATGACGGCGGCCGGCGCCGAGGACAGGATCGACTCGTTCGCGATCTACGGGTTCGCCGACGTCATGACCTTGACCGATGTCCTCAAGGGCATCAGCGGCGAGATCAGCCCGGCCACGGCGAAAAGCGCACTGACGGCCTACAAGGGTGATGTGTTCCTCGGCGCCTGGGTGGATTGCTCTGCGCGTCCGTTGCCGAAGGACAGCTGCGGCAGTTCGATCGCCTCTCTCAAGGTCCTGCCGGGCGGTCAGCAGAAGGTGATCACCGGCGACTTCATCAACGTCACCAAGGACTGACCGGCGATGGACCAGTATCTGCTGTTCGCCCTGCTCGGGATGGGCGCCGGTGCGGTCTTCGCCGGCCTCGGGATGGGCCTCGTCACGGTCTACAAGGGCTCCGGCGTGGTGAACTTCGCGCAGGCGAGCCTGGGCCTGTGGGGTGCTTTCGTCTTCGATGAACTCCGCAGGACCGGAGACCTGGTACTGCCCGTGCTGGTGATCCCAGGACGCGTCCACCTGGGGACCAGCACACCCCTTCCTGTGGCGCTCGCCGTGGGGCTGCTGTCCAGCGCAGTGCTCGGCGGCCTGGTCCACGTCCTCGTCTTCAGGCCGCTGCGCAATGCCCCGACGCTGTCGAAGATCATGGCCTCGGTCGGGATCCTGACCCTGCTGCAGAGCCTGCTCGTCAGAAGGTTCGGCGCCGGCTCCCGGGTGGTGGACGCGGTGCTGCCGTCGGGAAGTCTCCGGTTCGCCGGCACGGAACTGCCGCAGGACCGCCTGTGGCTGCTGGGGATCACGGTGGTGGTCGCCGGCGTGCTCATGGCCTACTACCGCTGGTCGATGGCCGGACTCGCGACGCGGGCGGGCGTGGAGGACGAGGTCGCCCTCCAGCTCGCACGCTGGTCCCCGAACCGTCTCGCGGGCCTCAACTGGGCGCTGGGTACCGGGGTGACGTCACTCTTCCTCCTGCTCGCGAGCCCGATCACCGGTCTGAATCCCGCGAGCATCGGCACGCTGGTCGTCCCCGGCCTTGCGGCTCTGCTGGTCGCGCGGCTCTCCTCCATCGCAGTCGCCGCGGCGGCGGGGCTCGCCCTGGGGGTGCTGCAGAGCGAGCTCTCGTACATGCAACTGCAGTCGTGGTGGCCCCACAGCCTTCCCAGCGGTACGACCGACGCGGTCCCGTTCGTCGTGATCGTCGTCGCGCTCGTCCTGCTCGGCAAGAAGCTTCCGCGCCGCGGTGAACTTGTGCTCTCGCGACTGCCGGCGGTCGTGCGACGGCCCTTGCGGCTGAAGTGGGTGCTGCTCGGCACGGCGGCTGTGGCGCTGCTGGCACCGCTGCTCGGGCAGGCTCAGCGCAACGGCCTGATCGCCAGCATGGTCTTCGCGGTCATCGCCCTCAGTTATGTCGTCCTGGTCGGCCTCGTGGGCCAGGTTTCCCTGGGACAGGCCGCGATAGCCGGCGTCTCCGCGTTCACGCTGGCCCGGGCCACGGACGGGCTGCCCTTCCCGGTCAGCGTGCTCTTGTCGGCGCTCGCTGCCACCCTCGCGGGCGTGGTGATGGGGGCACCGGCACTGCGGATCCGTGGCGCCCAGCTCGCCGTCGTGACGCTCGCCGGCGCCGTGGCCGTGGAAGCGCTGTTCCTCCGGCAGGTCTCCGTGAGCGGTTCCGGTCTGGCGGACCCGAAGCTGTTCGGCCTGGACCTGGCCGCTCAGCGGTACAGCGAACTGGCCCGGCTCCCCTTCACCTACACCGTGCTCGCCGTGCTCGTGCTGTGCTGCCTGCTCGTCTCCCGTGTTCTGAACGGCACCACGGGACGTCGCTTCCTCGCCGTGCGTTCCAATGAGCGGGCCGCCGCCGCGGTCGGCGTCGACGTCGCGCGGACAAAACTCATCGCCTTCGCTCTGTCGAGCTTCATCGCCGGCGTCGGTGGCGCACTGCTCGCGTACTCGCGCGGCAGCGTCTCGATCGAGAGCTTCAACTATCTGGCCGGCATCAGTTTCCTCATCTTCGCTTTCATCGGTGGCATCACCAGCGTGGGCGGGGCCCTGCTCGCGGGTCTGATCGGGCCCTTCGGCTTGTGGTACGTCGTGCTGGACGGCCTGGTGCCGCTGGGGTCCGCGTACGACATCCTGGGTGGCCTGACCATGATCAGCACAGCGATCGTGGCCCCGGAGGGTGCCGCCGGCTTCTACGGCAAGGCGGTGCGGAACCTGCTCTCCCGCCGCACCCGACCGGCACGCGGCGTCGCAGAGGTACCGGCGCCCGCGGACATGCCTGCGGCAGACGTTCCTGGCGCGGACACGCCTTCGGCCGCCGTCGCTTCCCCGGACGCGCCGCCCACGCCGCTGATCACAGCGAAGGGCATCTCCGGTCTGGCCCTGGAAGTCGAGCGCGTCAGTGTGAGGTACGGCGGGATGCGCGCCGTACAGGATGTGTCGTTGGCCGTTCGAGCGGGCCAACTGCACGGCCTCATCGGCCCCAACGGCGCCGGCAAGACCAGCACACTGGACGCGATCGCGGGCTTCTGCGTGAGCGAGGGCGCCGTCCGGATCCGCGGAACCGACGTCAGCCGGTTCTCTCCCCACCGTCGCTTCGGCACCGGGCTGGCCCGCACCTGGCAGGCGACGGAGCTGTTCCTCGATCTGACCGTCCGGGACAACCTGCTCGTGGCAGCTCAGCCGGGAAGCCCCGGAGATCTCGTCAACGACCTGGTGGGCCGGGCGAGGGTCATGAAGGACGACGCGATGTCCGCCCTCCGGCTCCTCGGCATCGAGCACCTCGCCGACAGCCACCCCGCACAGCTCAGCACCGGGCAGCAGAAGCTCGTCGGAGTCGCCAGGGCACTGGCCGCACGGCCGGCGGTGCTCCTGTGCGACGAGCCCGCCGCCGGTCTGGACAGCGCCGAGAGCCGCGAGCTGGGCCGGCATCTGCGCACGGTCGCGGACACCGGCGTCGCCGTCGTACTGATCGAGCACGATCTGTCCCTCGTCCTGCAGATGTGCGACGAGGTCACCGTCCTCGATTTCGGCCGAGTCATCGCACAGGGCACACCCGAAGCCGTTCGTCGCGACCCCGCCGTGATGACTGCCTATGTCGGCGACACCCGTACCGTCGATCCCGTCTCGCAGGAGGTGCAGCCGTGAGCCTGTTGCTGCTGGAAGAACTGACCGCCGGCCGCCATAACGTGCCCGTCGTACGCGAACTGGACCTCCACGTGCATGCCGGGGAGATCGTCGCTCTGCTCGGCCCCAACGGAGCCGGGAAGACCACCGTCCTGGAGACCGTCGGTGGCGTGCTGCAGCCGCTGTCCGGCTCGGTGCGGGTCGACGGGGAGCAGGTGCGGGGTGTCCAGCGCGCCGCAGCGCTCGGAGTGAGCTACGTGCGTGAGGGCAGAGGGCTGTTCACCCAGCTCACGGTCCGGGAGAACCTGCAGCTGCGCACCCACAGCCGTCGGGCCGCACGGGAGGTTCTGCCCCGCTACCCGGTGCTCGAAGCCATAGCGGACCGGCGCGTCGGGCTGCTCTCCGGCGGTGAACAGCAGCTGCTCGCCATCGCCTGCGCCCTCTCCGTCGAGCCACGGTTCCTGCTCATCGACGAGATGACGATGGGCCTGGCCCCGGTCGCCGTGAAGCAGCTCCTCACGCTGGTCCGTGAGGCCGCCGACCGGGGTGTCGGAGTCCTGTTCGTCGAGCAGCATGTACAGGACGCGCTGCGGCTCGCCGATCGTGCCTGTGTCCTCAGACACGGTGAGCTGGTCGCGCACGGCACGTCCGAACAGCTCGCGGAGCAGCTGGAAGCCCTGCACGACAGCTATTTCGACATGAGCCTGCCGCGTTAGGAGCGTTGCCCGGGCCAGGTTCTGTGGTTCGCCGTCACCGACCCGATCCGCGCATCGGGACCGTTGTCCAAGGAGATCTTGTGCTGAGCAGTGATGTTGTTGTCGTCGGGGCCGGAATGGCGGGTGCGTCGGTCGCGGCGGAGTTGTCCAAGCGCCTGTCGGTCGTGGTGGTGGAAGCGGCTGCCTCGGGCGAGGAACACAGCACGGGCCGGTCCGCTGCCGCGTTCCTGCCTTCCTACGGAAGCGCGTGGGTGCGCGCGCTGACGGAGGCGAGCCGCCCGCTGTACGACGCGATCTCCGCCGAGAGCGGCGTACCGCTGCTGCAACTGCGCTCTCTGCTCTGGCTGGCGACCGACGAGCCGAGCGAGGACGCCGTCACCGAACTGGTGCGGACGTCACCGCACATGGAGACCCTGACCCCTGCCCAGGCGCGGGCGCTCTACCCACCGCTGCGGGCCGAGCGGGTCCGCTCCGCCGCAGTCGACCGCTCGGCTGCGGACCTTGACGTCGCCGGCCTGCACCAGAGTTACTTCAGGACGATGCGACAGCGTGGCGCCACCGTGCTGTTCAACTCGGCGGTGCGTGACATCAAGCGGGACGGCCAGGGCTGGCACGTCGCGGCAGGCCAGCATGTCATCCGGTGCGCGAAAGTGGTCAACGCCGCGGGCGCGTGGGTCGATCAGGTGGCCGACCGCGCCGGCATCCCGGGGATCCGCATCCAGCCCCGGCGGCGTACGGCGTTTGTCAGCCCGACACGTTACGACGGTGACGTCTGCGAACTGCCGCTGGCCGTGGACGCGTGTGAACGGTGGTACGTAAAGCCGGAGGCGGGGCTGATGCTGGGCTCGCCCGCTGACGCCACGGAGGTGTCTCCCGGCCGGCCGCGCCCGGACGAACTGGAGATCGCCCGAGCACTTGAAGCGATCGAGGAGACGACCACGCTCGGGCTGCGCAGTGTGCAGCGTGCTTGGGCGGGGTTGCGCAACTTCGTCGCCGATCACGAGCCGGTGGTGGGCGCGTGGTCCGCGCACGAGGGCTTCTACTTCCTTGCCGGGCAGGGCGGTTACGGCATCCAGATGGCGCCGGCACTGGCCCGGCTGGCGGCTGACATCGTTGCCGAGGAAGCGCTGTCCGGGGAGACAGCCGCCTACGGGGTGCCTGCGTCCGGTCTGGCCCCCGACCGTCTGTCCCGCGCGGCCACGTGAATCGCGTAGGACGGCAGCCTCCACGCCGGTCGACGTGAGCGGATTTCGCTCGGGGCACTGCGAACCCGATGCCCCTGGCGCCACGTGCACCGTGAGCGCGTGATGTGACCTCGGGGCGATGGACGTCAGCGCTCGGAGGGGTCCGGCAGATGGGGCAGGCGCAGCTGCAGCATCAGCGCGAAGCGGGTCTCCGGGGCGCCGAGATCGGATTCGGCGACCTCGGTCACGCGGCGCAGCCGGTACCGGAAGGTGTTCTGGTGCACGCACATGGCCTCGGCGGCGGCGGGAACGTCCCCGAAACTGTTGAGCCAGTTCCGCAGCGTCTCCACCAGGTTGGTGTGGTGCCGCTGGTCGTAGGCGAGCAGGCGGGTCAACGGTCCCGGCGGTGGGTCACCGCGTTCGGCCATCAGGTCGGCCAGGTCGAGGAGCAGCGCCTCGACGTGCACGTCCGTGATGTGGGCGAGGCGACGGGAACCCCCGCCTGTGCGCAGCACCCGCAGGGCCCGGTCGGCGCCGTTGCGGGATCGGGACAGTTCATTCCTGTTCCGGGCGAGGGTGCCCACGCCGATCAGGGGCCGCATCCGGTCGCCGACCCGGGTGAGGAAGTCCGAGGCGACCCGGACTGCCGTCTCCTCGGCGGCGGTCTGATGCTGCGAGACGGGGAGGATGCCGTACGCCACGTCGCCGATCATCGCGGTGGCGGCGCGCGCGTGGATCGCGGAGAGGTGCATCGCGAAGGCGTCGGTCAGGCGCTCGCGCTCGGCCGCGTGCCGGGCGTGCAGGTCGGTCGAGCCGGTCGGTGCGGGCGGGTCGGGTACGGCCAGGGCGAGGACCACGCCCGCGTAGTCGGTGAGGCCGAGGCGGCTCAGCGCTTCCGACGCGCCGGGGCCGCCCTCCAGCGCGGTGGAGAGCAGGTCGGCGCGCAGTCGTCGTGCGACGTCGGCGCCGGCCCGCAGTCGCAGCAGGTGCAGTGCGACCAGCTTGGCCGCGTCGTGGAGTGCCCGCGTGCGCTGCGAGGTGAGCGGGGTGTCCACGGCGGCCCAGATGGAGCCGAGGATCTCGTCTCCCGCGCGCACCGCGATCGCGGCACGGGGGATGTGGAAGCCGTCCGTCTGCGTGGGCGTGACCAGGACGGCCTGGTCGGTGCGGTAGAGGTCGCGGAAGATGCCGCGTTCCTCCAGCATGCGAGTGAAGCGTTGGGGCACCTGTCGTCCGAGGACGGTTTCCACCCGGGAGTCGTCGGCCTCGTCCTGGCGGCCGGAGAAGGCCAGGACGCGGGAGTCGCGGTCCTCGATGGTGACGGGTGCGTCCAGGAGTGCGGCCACCGCGTTGGCCACGGCGAACATGTCCCCGGACGGGGTGCCGCCCAGGGTCTGCGGTCCTGCCTCCCCGACGTCACCGTCCGCGAGCAGCGCGCGCAGCAGCGCCGCGAGCTGTGCCCAGGACGCTCCTCGGGTGAGGGTGAGCAGGGCGACGCCGGAGCGTTCGGCGGCCTCCAGGACCAAGGGTTCATCGGGGGCGGGTGAGCGGATGACCAGCGCCGCCGCACCGGCCTCACCCAGCGATGCAAGGAGCCGGGCGGTGTCGGCTGCTCCGTGCACACCGACACCGAGGACCAGTGCCTGGCGGGGGAGTACCGGTTCGTCCAGGGTGTCGTGGATCACCACGCCGCCGATGGCGTCCGCACGTCGGGGATCACCGCAGACCAGATCGAGCAGCGTGGTGCCGAGGTCCTCCAGGACGCGTGACAGTCCGGCACGTGGTTGCACGGTCACCATCCTCTACTCCCTGGCGGGAGAACGGACATGAGTGGCGTCGTTCGTCGCCAGTACCCAGAATTGTGCCTTGGGTTCGTCGCGAGCGACAAGCCGCGGTCTGCTCAGGGCACCTTCGGGGTCGCGCGCATGCCGTGGTGCACGTACCTGTCGCCGTTGGGCAACGCGTAGAACGTCACCGGGATCCAGGACGGACTGCCGGTGTACCGCACGAGGAACTCGCTGTCGGAGACCGGGACCAGCGCGGTCTCCTGGACCGGTTCCGGCACCAGGTCGGCGAGCGGCCCGGTCGTCGTGTGCCGCAGCCGCAGTCCGTCCGTGCCGTCGATGACGTCGATGCGCGTTCCGGCCCGCTCGTACCGTCCGAGGTACCGGCCGGCGTCCACCGACACCGGTTCGGCCGGTGGCCGCGGGGGCTCGGGCAGGGCCACCCCGGCCAGGTCGGCGAAGATCTCCCCGAACAGGTCCCGGTACAGGTCCTTCGCCGCGCCACCGTTGGTGAGAAGCGTGACGGCCAGCTCCTGTTCGGGCAGCACCCGCAGGAACGCCGCCTGGCCGAGCGTGCTGCCGTCGTGCCCGATCAGCCGGTGGCCGTCCCAGACGAAGCGGATCCAGCCGAGACCCCAGGAGTCCCCTAGCGTGCGTGTGTCCGGCAGTTGGACCTGCTGCTCGGTCATGGCCCGCGCCGCGTGTTCCGAGAGCAGACGCGTTCCGTCCGGTGCGGTGCCGCCTGTCAGGTGCAGACGGGCGAAGGCGAGGACGTCCTCGGCCGTGGCGGTGATCAGGCCGGCGGGTCCTGCTGAGCGGGGCAGACTCCACGCGGGTACCGGACGCGGGGGCTCGTCGCCCTCGGCGTCATGACCCATGGCGGTACGGAAGCGCAGCGCGTCCTCCGGCAGCGTGACGGTGTGTTCGAGGCCGAGCGGGACGACCAGCCGCTCGCGCAGCGCACGGTCCCAACTCGTGCCGGTGAGTTTCTCGATGACCCGTCCGGCGAGCACGAACCCGGAGTTGCAGTAGGAGAAGGTCGCCCCCAGCGGATGGTTCTGCGCGGCCTCGTCCAGCCGGCCGACGAAGCGTTCCAGGCAGTCGTCGCCGCGTCCTGTGTCGGTGAACACGTCCCCGTCGATGCCGCTGGTGTGGGTCAGCAGGTGGCGCATGGTCACCTGCTGTGCCACCTGCGGGTCGGCAAGGCGCAGTTCTGGCAGGACGTCGGCGGCCGGGAGGTCCAGGTCGAGGGTGCCCTCGTCGACGAGTTGCATGGCCAGGGTCGCCGTCCACACCTTCGTGATGGACCCGATCTGGAAGAGGGAGTCGCGCGTGGTGGTCACTCCGGTCGCCTTGTTGAGCACGCCGTGCGCGACCACATCGCTGTGCGCGCCGCGGGCGATGCCCAGGACCGCGCCGGGTACCTGGTGCCGTTCGGCCAGTTCGGCGAGGCGACGCTGCCAGTGCGACGCGTCCACGGGGCGCGCGGCCGGCCTCCCAGCGGGCGTGGCCCCACCGGCGTGGTGTTCGACCCAGTCCACGATGCGGCGAGCCAGGTCGGTGCGGTGCGAGGGCGGGCCGTCGAGGGGGAACAGGTGCGAACCGCTGGGGTACAGCACCAGACGCGTGGGCACATCCTGGGCCTTCAGCGCGTTGAACCACTGCTCGGACTGCCCGACAGGGCACTGTTCGTCGGCCGTGCCGTGCACGATGAGCGTCGGTGTGCGCACGTTCTCCACCCGGGAGTACGGGGAGAGTTCGGTGTACCGGTCGCGGTCGGGCCAGGAAGGGACGCCCAGTTCGGTGGTGGCCGGCCGGTGTCCCGTATCGCTGGTGCCGCACATGCTGGTGAGGTCACTCATCATCGCGCCGGCCACTGCCGCGGCGAAACGCCCGTCGCGGCTGGTGAGGCGGCCGGTCATGTAGCCGCCGTAGCCGTACCCGGCCACAGCGAGCCGTTCGGGGTCGGCGGTTCCCTCGGCGACCAGGGTGTCGAGGGGTTCGAGGAAGTCCTGCGCGTCGCCGGTACCCCGGGCGCCGAGGGCGGTGGTGAGGAAGGCGTCGCCGTGGCCGTCGCTGCCGCGCGGGTTGAGCAGCAGCACGGTCCAGCCGCGGGCGACCAACTCCTGGTGGTAGAGGTGTACGGGGTCCGCAGCACCGTTCCAGACGTCGTGCGGGCCACCGTGGATGTCGAGCAGCAGCGGCGCGGGTCCGGTGCGCCCCGGATCGCGCAGCAGCCAGCCGTGCACTGTGCCGCCGTCGGTGATCTCGAACTCCCTTTCCTGCGCGGGGAAGAGTTCCACGTCGTTCAGCGCCGCGCCGTGCCGGGTAAGGACACGCTCCTGGCCGGAGGACCGGTCGACGGCCACGATCTCGCCGTAGTTGTCGGGGGTGGCCAGGACCACGACGGCCGTGTCCTTGGCGGCGGAGACACCGGAGACCACGCGGCCCGCGCCGGCGATGAGTGGCCGCGGCGTACCGCCGGCCGTGTCGACCGTGTACAGATGGCTGCAACCGTGGTTGCTCGCGCAGAAGAGGACGGTGCGGGCATCGTCGGAGGCCTGGGGCGAAGCGCCGGGGTAGAGGGGACCGCCCGCGGTGACGCTGCGGTCGAGGCCACGCGTCAGATCGACCGCGGGACCGCCTTCCAGCGGCACCCGCAGCAGGCCGGCGTGTCCCGGTTCGCTGTCGCTGCGCCCGACGACCAGCAGGGCGTCACCCTCGGCGGTCCAGGTGACGGCTTGGGCGATGCCCGCACCGCCTACGAGGCGTGGCTCGGCCCGCGCTTCGGGGTCGGAGACGTCCACGACGTAGGCCCTGGAGTTCAGCGTCAGATCGGCGGCCGGTCCACATGCCGCGCAGAAGGCCAGGCGGCGGCCGTCGGGCGACCAGGCAGGAGCGCCGGCGTGCCAGTCCCCGTCGGTGACCTGCCGGACTCGTCGACCGGTGAGGTCGAGGACATGCAGATGGCTGCGGACGGTGCCCACGAAGCCGCCACCGTCGACCTTGTGATCAAGTCGGTCCACCACCACGGGAGGTGACACCTTCGCCTTGGGCCGAGATGACGGCTGCCGGTCCACCGGAGCGGTGAAGGCGAGGGCGGTTCCGTCCGGGCTCCACACGGGCGCGCCGGCCCCCAGCGGCAACTCGGTGACCGGCTCCGGTTCGCCACCGTCGGTCGGTAGCAGCCACACCTGAGCGGGGCCGTCGCCTCCGCGCAGGAAAGCGATCCTGTCACCGTCGGGTGACCATGCCGGTGCGGTGTCGGCGGGGCCGCGGGTGAGACGGCGAGCCGCGCCCGATCCCGTCGGCACCGTCCACAGGACCCGTTCGTCCCTGTCCTGGTCGCGGTCGGCGGTGCGCAGCACGTACACCACGCGCGTGCCGTCCGGTGACAAGGACGGCTGCTCCGGAAGCGCGAGGGAGTAGAGATCGTCGATACCGAGTGGTCGAGTCAAGGCGGGCTGTCTCCTCGTGGACGGTTTGGGGTGCGGCGGACATGTGTGGGGCTATGGAGTGCTGCGCGCTACCGAGGACGGGGCTGCGGGTCGATCGCGAAAGGGCGGCCCAGCCTGGTGGGGCCGTGATCCGTGTCCATGCCCGCACGGCGGCTGCTGAGCGCACGGTCGGGGCCGGACCGGTGCATCGCAGACGGCCATGGAGGTCCTCGCGTTCCGAAGCTGTCAGCGGTGATATCAGAAAGTAGGCCACGGGGGGAGGTTGTCGCCTCGTCGGGAACACCAAGAGACATCTCCGTTCTTTGTCGCGGCGGACGAAGAGGAACAGTTGGCTTGCCGGTGCGGGAGGGGCCGCACATCAGCGCGTACGAACTGGTCTCGGCCGGATGCGACAGACGTCGAAAACGAGACCACTGACACCGGACATCTGGAGGGCGACTTCAGGCGTCCGAAGGCCGATAGTGAGCCCGAACGGGACCGACTGACTGTTTCCCCAAGTGAGGCGAATCGATGGACGCATTTCCGCTTTTCCGCTCGACGGTGGACGCCGGGGACCTGGTGGCGATCTCCGGACAGATCGGCCTCGTCGGTGGCCGTCTGGTGGACGGAGGTGCCGCGGAGCAGACGGATCAGGCCCTGGCCAACCTGTCGGCGGTCCTGGACTCGGCCGGACTGGCGATAACCGACGTGGTCAAGGTCAACATCTATCTGACCACGATGGATGACTACACCGCCTTCAATAAGCGGTACAACGCGGTCTTCGGTACCGAGCCCCCGGCCCGCACATGTGTGGCAGTCCATCAGCTGCCGTTCGGCGCTCTCGTCGAACTCGAAGCCTGGGCCCGCCGCCGCTGACGGCCCGCCGCCAGGACTGCCCCGTCACGTACGGGTTTTACGATGCGTGACTGATGTCGCATGGCGTGGTACGACTGAAGGCGCGCTGACGGGAGTCGTGGGCGGACCGGCGTAAGCCTGCGGCAGGATGGTGAGGCGTGTGCTCGAAGAGCTTCAGCGCGTGGTGGAGGCGCTCGCACATCGGCTGGGACGAGCGGTTGCCGTCGACGACCTGGACTTCAGACTGCTGGCCTACAGCGCACACTTCGGCGAGGGTGACGAGTGGCGCGCACGTGTCATCCTCGGTCGCGAGGCCCCACCCGAGGCTCTGGCGTGGCTACGCCGCCAGCGTCTCGGCCGGGCGACGGGACCGGTGCGGCTTCCGGCCGACAACAAGCTGGGCATCCTGCCACGGGTGGCCGTGCCTGTCGTGTATCAGAACGTGCGCTTCGGTTACCTGTGGCTGATCGACGCCGAGAGGTCACTGTCGGAAGAGCAGTTGGAGCTGGCGTCGGCAGCGGCCGTGGACGCGGGCGCCATCTGCTTCCGCGAACGTGTCGTCTCACAGTTGCGCACGGCGCAGGAGGGAGAGCTGGTACGCGACCTGTTCTCGGAAGACGAACAAGTCAGGGGTATGGCCTCGGCCAGACTGGTCGAGGGCGGCCTGTTCGCGTCGCGGGGCGACGTCACCGTCGTCGTGGCACGTCCTCTCGCCGCCGGCGCCGACGGTGTCGACGAGGACGACCGCATAGCTCTCCAGATCGCTCTGGACACGGTCTCCGCCCGGCTCGGTGATCGAGGTGGCCTGCGCCTGGTCCGTCCGGACCATGTGGTCCTGGTGGTTCCCAGCGTGACGCTGCGGCGCTCGCCGGAGGTACCGGACGCCCTCCGCAGGACCTCCTTGGAACGGTTGGGCCGGAGCGCGAAGTGGCGTGACGTGCATGTCGCCACGGGCAGCCCGGCCCGCCGCCTCGACGATGCCGTGACCTCCTACACGCAGGCGCTCGACGCGCTGCGGGTGGCAGAGGTCGTCCCCTCGTTCGCCCCTCTGGTCGCACACGAAGCTCTGGGTATCTACGCGCTGCTTGCCGCGCAGCCGTTCGACCAGCTCGGAACCTACGGAGTGCATCCTTCGGCGCGGCGGCTGCTTGAGGCCGACCGTGAGCTGTTCACCACTGCCGAGCTGTATCTGGACAGGGCGGGTGATGCCCGGGCTACCGCCGTCGAGCTCGGACTGCATCGCGCCAGCGTGTACCACCGCGTCCGTCGCATCGAGGACGTCACCGGGCTCGACCTCTCGGACGGGCAGCATCGCCTCCTGCTCCACCTCGGCATCAAAGTCTCCCGACTTCTGGGCCTGGCCTGAGCCGAGAAAAAGCTGCCCCCATCCCCACCCCGGGCGCCCCTCGACACGGGCAGGCCGGAGCCAAGCAGCCATGGTCCGGCTGTGCCGTGTCCTGCCCGGCCCGCTTACCGGAGCCGTGTCCTGCCCGGCCCGCTCATCGGGTCACAGCAGCGGTCCCGGCTTCCTCGTCGTCTCAGAGTGTCCGCTCGTAGAGCGTTCCTACGCGGACCAGCGTCGGACGTCCGTCCGCGCCGGGATCGTAGAACTGCACAGCCCTGTGAGCGCCCGGACTGCCGATGTCCAGGGAGAATCGGCGCAGTTCGCTGTCGATGCAGACGAGCGGCAAGGGCCGGCCGCCTCCGGATGCGCCGCCCATCAGCCGTTCCCAGGCGACCAACGCGGGTGAAGGTGTCGTGCGCAGATGGAGCCGCCCGCCGTGCACTTCGACGGAAACCTGGCCGTTGGGTGACTCATAGACCCCGGTGAACTGCTCGTTGTCGACCTTGAGGCTGGGCTCCGGCGGATACGACGGAGCGGGACTGCTGACATCGAAACACTCCTTGAGCAACCTCTCGCACAGTTCCGTGTACAGCTGAAAGCCGGTCGTGCTGTTCGTGAGGACCGCGAGGACCGCCTTCTGCTCAGGAATGACATACAGGTTGGAGTGCATGCCGAGGTTGGCGCCGCCGTGTGACAGGACCGGGTCGTCACCCTCGCGAACGATGGCCCAGCCGAGCCCGTAATTCACGTACATGGGGAAGCAGCCCCAGTAATCGTCGAACTGCGGTTGGCGCATCTTATGAAGTGCCTCGCGGGACAGGATTCGGTGTCCGTCCGGTGTCGTGCCGTCGATATGCATCCGCCCGAGCTTGACCAGGGCTTCCACGTCGAGCCACAGACGGGACCCGGCCGGGCCGTTCTCGGGCCAGGCGCGCAGGCGAGGGACCCGCGACGCGTTCCCGGTGGCGGGGTCGACGACGTGCCCCACGGCGGTTGAGCGCAAGAGGAGTTCTTCGGCGTCCGCGGTCGCGTTGAGGCCGAGGGGCTCAAGGATGCGCCTGCTGAGTGCCGTGTGATAACGCTCGCCGGTGACGACTTCGATGATCCGTCCGAGAGTGCTCATACCCATGTTGCTGTAGGACCACCGCCCGCCGGGGGTGCCCGTGACCGGCAGGCTGGTGAGCTCTCGCATCAGCCGTTCAAGCACGTCATCGCCGGGAACGAGGTCTGGCATGTAGTCGCCGGGCAGGCCGGACGAGTGGTTCAGCAGCATGCGTACGCTGATGGCAGCTGAGCGCTCGGCATTCGTCAGGGTGAAGTCAGGCAGGTAGGTCTGCACCGGCGCTTCGAGTTCGAGCAGACCCTCGTCGACGAGCGCCATTGCCAGTGAGGCGGTGAACACTTTGGTGACGGACCCGGCGGCGAACAGTGTGTCCGGTAGTACGGGGGCACCGGTGACCACATTCACTGTGCCGGTCTCGGCTTTGACAAGTGTGCCGTCGTGCCACAGGGCCGCTGAGGCGCCTACGACGTGGAATGTGTCGGCCAGTTCCGAAAGCCGACGAGCGAGCTCCTTCGATGTCATCATTCGCCCAAAGATAAGT
Organism: Streptomyces sp. NPDC060205; assembly: GCF_042728395.1. NCBI lineage: Bacteria > Bacillati > Actinomycetota > Actinomycetes > Kitasatosporales > Streptomycetaceae > Streptomyces > Streptomyces sp. NPDC060205. Next base: position 166 of record NZ_JBHWZP010000220.1, on the reverse strand, counting down.
GAGCGGGCAATCGGCCACACGCGACACCAGTCACCCTTGCCCGGCGACTTCCTTGACAGTTGTCGCGCGGCTCTACGAAAGAGACAAGCGACTTCTTGTCGCAGCCTTTCTCCGTGATGTGTTTTCTCGACACAGGGCACAGTGGCCACGGGATGACCCTGGCCAC
>NZ_JBHWZP010000219.1:0-15767 GCF_042728395.1 Streptomyces sp. NPDC060205 | reverse complement strand
GGTGCGGGTCCGCTGTGGCTGAGCGCGCAGTTCCCCGCGCCCCTTGCAGGTGCGCCGTTCCCCGCGCCCCCTCAAGGCGAAAAGACTGCGCCGTTCCCCGCGTCCCTGAGGGGGTGGGGCCTCGGGGGCGATCCTCGGGTGCGGGAGCGTCGTGGTTGGCCGCGCAGTTCCTCGCGCCCCTAAGGGGCGAGAGGCTGGGGCGCAGCCCCGGCTTTAGGGGCGCGGGGAACTGCGCGCTCAGCCACAGCGGACCCGCACCCGACACGCGGCCGGGCCCCGCTCAAGACCGCGCCCACGGGCGCACACCCCCGCGGGCGCGGGCCGCGTGCGCCCCGTAGGGCGTGCGAGGTCTTGACAGTGCCCCCGGGCCCGTCAACTCTGATGCGCAGAGCCGATCGCCCCAGGGAGGCGATGATGCCTGCAGCGCGGGAATCCCTACTGGACGCCGCCTACACGGCACTCGGACGCCGTCCGTGGTCCGCCGTGCGGATGGTCGATGTCGCCGCCGTCGCCGGGGTCTCCCGGCAGACCCTCTACAACGAGTTCGGGAGCAAGGAAGGCCTCGCCCGCGCGCTCGTACGACGGGAGGCGGACGCCTATCTCGCCGGGGTGGAGCGGGCTCTGGTGAGCCGGCCCGAGCCCCGGGAACGGCTGGCCGCCGCCGCGGAGTGGACCGCGTCCGCGGCCCGGGGGAACGTGCTGGTGCGCGCGATGCTCACGGGATGCTGGGGAGAGCGGCTGCCCTCACCGACGCTGTCCGCCGTGCCGTCGTCCTCGGCCGTGCCCGCCCAGCGCCGGGCCGACGGGCCGTTGCCCTCGCCCGGCGACTTCGTGGCGCTGGTACGGGACCGGGCCGTCGCCTCGCTCGCCGTGCACGGCGGGTCGAAGACGGAGGCGGCGGAGCTGGCCCGGGCCTGTGAACTCGCCGTACGGCTGGGGGTGTCGTGCGTGCTGGCACCGGCGGGCGAGGGAGGCACGGCGGGGCTGGTCCGCAACGCGCTCGCCACGGTGCGCTCCGTGGTCTGACATGCCTGCGCGGATCGGGGAGGTGCCTGCGCGGACGGGGAGGTGCCCGCGCGGACGGGGAGAGCCCCCGCCGCAGGGAGAGAGCCGGTTCAGTGGGACGAGCCGGACAGCTGCAGGCCGATGACTCCTATGATCACGAGCGAGATCGAGACGATCTTCAGCGTGGAGACCAGGTCGTCGAGGAAGATCATGCCGTAGATGGCGGTACCGGCCGCGCCGATGCCCGTCCACACCGCGTAGGCCGGGCCCACGTCGAGCTTCTTCAGGGACAGGGTGAGCAGGCCGAAGCTGCCCAGTGCGAAGACGCAGAAGGCGATCGTCGGCCAGAGTCTCGTGAAGCCGTGGGAGAGCTTGAGGCAGACGGCGAAACCCGTCTCCAGGAAGCCCGCCACGACGACCAGCAGCCACGCCATGTGATGCCCTCCCACGCTCCGTGACCGCTCGGACTTGGTGCGATTATGCCCTTACCGTCGCGACAGGGACGCAAACAACACAGAGGTCATCGCCACACCGGCCATCACGACAGAGGGCATCACCTCAGAGGGCGTGCGGCGATCAGTCGCCCTCGCGGCGCTCCCTGGTCGACAGCAGCCGGCGCAGCGAGTAGAGGCGGGCCGGGTCCGCGTGCCCCTCGGCGACCCACGCGTCCAGCGCGCAGTCCGGCTCGTCGTGGCTGCACGCGCGCGGGCAGCCCTCCGTGCCGGGCTCCAGGTCGGGGAACGCCTTGATGACCTGCGAGGGGTCCACATGGTGCAGCCCGAAGGACCGCACGCCCGGCGTGTCGACGAGCCAGCCCTCGTCGCCCGGCAGCGGGACCGCGCGCGCCGAGGTCGTGGTGTGCCTGCCCCGGCCCGTGACCGCGTTGACGACACCCGTGGTCCGCCGTCGCTCCGTCGACACGAGCGCGTTGACCAGCGTCGTCTTGCCCACGCCCGAGTGCCCGACGAACGCCGTGATCTTGCCGTCCAGCTGCTTGCGTACGCGGTCGACGGCCTCGCCGCTCTCCAGCTCCTCGCGGCTCGTGACGACGTACGGGACGCCCAGGGCCCCGTACAGCTCCAGGAGTTCGTCGGGGGACGCCAGGTCCGACTTGGTGAGGACGAGGAGCGGGTCGAGGCCCCCCGCGTACGCCGCGACCAGACAGCGGTCGATCAGGCGGGGGCGCGGCTCCGGGTCGGCGAGGGCCGTGACGATGGCCAGCTGGTCGGCGTTGGCGACGACCACGCGCTCGTACGGATCGTCGTCGTCCGCCGTGCGGCGCAGGACCGAGGTCCGCGGCTCGATGCGGACGATCCGGGCGAGGGTGTCCTTCTTGCCGCTCAGATCGCCGACGAGGGCCACCCGGTCGCCGACGACCGCCGCCTTGCGGCCCAGCTCGCGTGCCTTCATGGCGAAGACCACGCGGTCGTCCACGAGGCAGGTCAGCCGGCCGCGGTCGACGGTGAGGACCATGCCCTCGGCCGCGTCCTCGTGCTTGGGCCGGATGTTCGTCCGGGGGCGGTTGCCCTTGCGGTTCGGACGCGAGGGGATGTCGTCCTCGTCGGTGTGCTTGCCGTAACGGCGCATGATCCCGGTCCGCCCGTCAGTTCCCGAGCATTCCGGTCCACAGCGCGGGGAAGTCCGGCAGGGTCTTCGCCGTCGTCGCCACGTTCTCGATCTGTACGCCCTCGACCGCGAGGCCGATGATCGCGCCCGCGGTCGCCATGCGGTGGTCGTCGTACGTGTGGAAGACGCCGCCGTGCAGCGGGCGCGGGCGGATGTGGAGACCGTCGGCGGTCTCGGTGACGTCGCCGCCGAGTTCGTTGATCTCCTTGGTGAGCGCGGCCAGCCGGTCCGTCTCGTGCAGCCGCAGATGGGCCACGCCGGTGAGGGTCGAGGGGGAGTCGGCCAGCGCCGCGACCGCCGCGATGCCCGGGGTCAGCTCGCCGACCTCGCCCAGGTCCACGTCGAGGCCGTGGATCGAGCCGGAACCGGTGAACTCAAGTCCCCGCTCGGTCAGTTCGCAGGAACCGCCCATCTCGGTGAAGATCTCGCGCAGCCTGTCACCCGGCTGGGTGGTGCGGGCGGGCCAGTCGGGGATGACGACCGTACCGCCGGTGACCAGCGCGGCGGCCAGGAACGGCTGGGCGTTCGACAGATCCGGCTCGACCGTCAGATCGCGGCCCAGCAGCGCGCCCGGCGTGACCCGCCAGACGTTCGGCTCGCCGCCCGACTCCGGGGTGTCCACCTGGGCGCCGATCGAGCGCAGCATGTCGACGGTCATCCGGATGTGCGGCATGGACGGCAGCGTGGAGCCCGTGTGCCGTACCTCCACGCCCTGGTTGAAACGCGGTCCTGACAGCAGCAGCGCCGACACGAACTGCGAGGACGAGGACGCGTCGATCTCGACGGGACCGCCCTCCAGCGCCCCGCTGCCCTGCACGGTCAGCGGCAGCGCGCCGCGGCTGTCGTCGTCGATCCGGGCCCCGAGGGCGCGCAGGCCGTCGATGACGCCGTGCAGCGGCCGCTCGTACGAGCGGGGGTCGCCGTCGAAGCGGACGGGGCCGTCGGCCAGTGCGGCGACCGGCGGCAGGAAGCGCATCACCGTGCCGGCGTTGCCCACGTCGATCGTGGTCGGGCCCTGCAGACCCGAGGGGATGACACGCCATGCCTCGCCGGAACCGTCGGGGCCCACGCCCTCCTCGATCCCGACGCCCATCGCCCGCAGGGCGCCGGCCATCAGGAGAGTGTCGCGGGAACGCAGCGGGCGGCGGAGCCAGCCGGGCTCGGCGGCGAGTGCCGCGAGGACGAGCGCGCGGTTGGTGACCGACTTGGACCCGGGCACGTGGACCGTCGCGTCGACGGCTCCGCTCGCGTGCGGGGCGGGCCAGAGGGCGGTGAGTGCGGGGTTAACGGGCATGCCCTCACTTTAAGGGTTCGCCCGTTGCGGAGATCTTGATCGAAAGCGGTGGTGCGCTCCGAGGGGGTGGGGGGTGCGCCTGAGAGCTCGGGAGGCTGGTGTGGTCGGGCGGCTGCGGGCCGTGTGTGGCTTGTCGCGCAGTTCCCCGCGCCCCTCAGGGAAGGGGCTGCGCCCCGTCCAGAGGGGCGCGCGCCCCTCTGGACCTACAGGTCCAGGAGCCAGTTGGCGCCGGCCAGGAGTGAGCACAGGGAGACCGCGTGGAAGAGGAACAGCCACAGGCCCGCCGGTATGTGCGTCAGGCGGGACAGCTGGTCCGCGTCCGAGTCGCCCGCTCCGCCGCGTGAGCGCTTGGCCTGGAGTTCGAAGGCCGGGCGGACTCCGCCGAGCAGCAGGAACCAGACGACGGCGTACGCGAACGCCGCCTGCACCTGGGGACCGGCCAGCCAGGACACCGCCACGAACGTGCCGCCGGTGACGAGGACCGTGAGGGCGCCGTACGCGTTGCGGATCATCACCAGCATGGCCACGAGCAGCAGGGTGGCCAGCCAGAGCAGGGCGGTGATGTGACCGGCCGCCAGCAGCGCGGCGCCGCCGAGGCCGAGCAGCGGGGGAGCCGTGTAGCCCGAGGCCGCCGTGAGGATCATGCCGAGGCCGGTCGGCTTGCCGCGGCTGACGGTGAGACCGCTGGTGTCGGAGTGCAGCCGGATGCCGCTGAGGCTGCGGCCCGTGAGCAGCGCGACCAGACCGTGGCCGCCCTCGTGGGCGATCGTGATGGCGTTCCGGGAGAGCCGCCACACCGGGTGCGGCACGATCACGGCCAGCGCGGCCACCATCGTGGCGACCACGACCCAGGTGTCGGGGTCGGGCTGGCTCCCGAAGACCTCGTCCCAGACGGTCGCCAGCGAGGTGGCTGCGGTGCTGTCCATTGGTGGCTCGGGCTCCCTTTGGCGCTGTCGGCAGGGGTTTGCGCGTGGGCGACGCAGTCTGACATGTATGAGCGGACGGTATGTGAGACGCGGAAGGGACGGGGATCGTTCCGGACGGTCAAGACGCAGGTCATAGCCGTGCAGTCCCGGATGAGTACGGGGTACCTGCTCTACCCTTGGCTGCTGTGCGCAGGCCCGGAGACACCTGTGAACCGCTCCGGAGCGCCTCGGACCGCTCCGGAAAAAGGGCGGGATCCCGGAAGCCGCCGAGACGGTGACTGCGACGATGTAGGTTCACGATTGCGTCAGGTCGGAGGGGTGGTTCCAGATGTGCGGACGGTACGCGGCCAGTCGTGGCCCCGAGGACCTCGCGGGAGTCTTCGAGATCGAGAAGTGGGAGCCGCAGGAGGCTCTCGACCCCGATTTCAACGTGGCTCCGACCAAAGAGGTCTACGCGGTCCTGGACCGTCCACTCAAGGGCGCCGAGGACCCCGCGCCGGTGCGTCAGCTGCGCCGCCTCAAGTGGGGCCTGATCCCCTCCTGGTCGAAGACGCCCGAGGGCGGCGCCCGGATGATCAACGCCCGTGCCGAGACCGTCCACGAGAAGCCCTCGTTCCGGCGTGCCTTCACCTCCCGGCGCTGCGTCATACCGGCCGACGGCTACTACGAGTGGGTCACCGGCACCGGCGAGCGCGACCTGGAGGTGGAGGGCAAGAAGAAGCGGCCCCGCAAGCAGCCGTACTTCGTGCTCCCCGCCGACGGCTCGGTCTTCGCGATGGCCGGGCTGTACGAGTTCTGGCGGGACAGGACGCTGCCGGACGACCACCCCCGCGCCTGGTGGGCGACCTGCTCCGTCATCACCACGGAGGCGGAGACGTCCCCGCTCGCGGTCGGCCCCGAGGAGGGCCCGCGTTCGCTCGCCGACATCCACCCGCGTATGCCGCTGATGCTCACCCCGGACCGCTGGGACGCCTGGCTCGACCCCTCCCGCACGGACGTCGAGGACCTGCGCTCCCTGCTCGCGCCGCCGCCCGAGGGCCTGATGCGGGCGTATCCCGTCTCCACGGCGGTGAGCAACGTCCGCAACAACGGCCCGGAGCTGCTGAAGGAGCTGGAGGGGCCCGAGGAGGGCACACTCTTCTGACGTGACACATGTGACGCAGACGGTCGAGACGGACGCGGGCACGGCCCGGATCACCTGGCACCACGCAGAGAAGGCGGAGAGGGCAGAGAGGGCAGAGAAAGCGCCCAAGGCCGCCGAGGCCGGGAAGGCCGGTGCGAGCGGGAAGGCCGGTGCGACCGGGACGGCTGGTGCGACCGGGACAGCCGGTGCAACCCGGACGGTGGCGCGGCTCGTGCTGGCCGTCAGCCACGGCGCCGGCGGCGGGATCGAGGCGCGCGACCTGCGCGCACTCGCCGCCGTGCTGCCCGCGCACGGAGTGACCGTGGCTCTCGTCGAACAGCCCTGGCGGGTCGCGGGAAAGAAGCTCGCGCCCGCGCCGAAGACGCTGGACGCGGGCTGGCGTGGCCTGTGGCCCGCGCTCGCCGCACCGGGGCTCCCCGTCGTCGCGGGCGGCCGCAGCGCCGGAGCCCGGGTCGCCTGCCGCACGGCCACCGAACTGGGCGCCCACGCCGTCCTCGCGCTCAGCTTCCCCCTGCACCCGCCGGGCCGGCCGGAGAAGTCCCGCGCCGACGAACTGCTCGGCGCCGGGGTGCCCACGCTCGTCGTACAGGGCGGCAACGACCCGTTCGGACGCCCCGAGGAGTTCCCGCGCCGGACCGGACCGGCCTCGTACGAGCTCGTCGAGGTGCCGTACGGCGATCACGGGTTCGCCGTACCGAAGCGTGCCCCGGTCGGCCAGGACCAGGCGCTGACGGTCATCACGGACGGCGTCCTGAAGTGGGTTTCGTCACTCCCGTGACCCCGGGAATGTTGCGCACCGGACCACTGTTGTGCGGATCAGACAGCACGGAAGGTGTGCTGGGAGACGTCGTACGAGAGGAAGTCCGCCGCATGGGTTCGACCATCTGCCCGAGCCGTGGCAGCAGCACAGACCTGGAGTGGTCGGTGCTGCACGCGGCGAAGACCGCCCCTGTTCGGGTGGCGGGCGGACCGGATCGGCAAGCCGCCGCGACCGCAGGTCGTCTATTCTCCGATTCAGGTGGGACCGGTTTCGGCCCCACCAAGACTCTGGAGGAGGTGGGTCCGGTCACAGGGACCGACGCAGGGACCGAAAACGGCCAGGCGGAGCAGCCCGAGGACACGGGCAGCAGCGAGTCCACCGCCGAGCGCAATGTGCGCTTCGAGCGGGACGCGCTGGAGTTCCTCGACCAGATGTACTCGGCCGCGCTGCGCATGACGCGGAACCCGGCCGACGCCGAGGACCTGGTGCAGGAGACGTACGCGAAGGCGTACGCGTCCTTCCACCAGTTCCGTGAGGGCACCAACCTCAAGGCGTGGCTGTACAGGATCCTCACCAACACCTTCATCAACTCGTACCGCAAGAAGCAGCGCGAGCCCCAGCGGTCCGCCGCCGAGGAGATCGAGGACTGGCAGCTGGCGCGTGCCGAGTCGCACATGTCGACCGGTCTGCGTTCCGCCGAGTCGCAGGCGCTCGACCACCTGCCCGACTCGGACGTGAAGTCGGCGCTGCAGGCGATCCCCGAGGAGTTCCGTATCGCCGTCTATCTCGCGGACGTCGAGGGCTTTGCGTACAAGGAGATCGCGGACATCATGGGGACACCCATCGGTACGGTGATGTCCCGCCTGCACAGGGGCCGCCGTCAGTTGCGCGGCATGCTGGAGGACTACGCCAAGGACCGCGGCCTGGTCCCGGCGGGCGCCGGAGAGTCGGACGGAACGAAAGGCTCGGGCTCATGAGCTGCGGAGAGCCGCACGAGACGGACTGCAGTGAAGTACTCGATCATCTCTACGAGTTCCTCGACCACGAGATGCCCGATGCCGACTGCACCAAGTTCGAGGTGCACTTCGAGGAGTGCTCACCGTGCCTTGAGAAGTACGGACTTGAGCAGGCCGTGAAGAAGCTCGTGAAGCGGTGCTGCGGTCAGGACGACGTCCCGATCGATCTGCGGGCCAAGGTCATGGGCCGTATCGAGCTGATCCGCTCCGGGCAGGCCGTGCCCGAGCACGAGGTGACGGCCGCGGACGCGCGCGGCGCCGCTGCCGAGGGCTGAGACGGGCCTCGGAGCGCTGGAGCACCGCGGTTTCGGAGCCTTCACGCCCCGAAGCCCGAAACACCCCGAGCCCCTGAGGGCTGCCCGACGCCGGACCGGTTCAGCCGGTCCGGCTTCTGGGCATTACGGGTGCGTGTGCGGGGGTTTGCGGGGCACAGGGCCCGGCGTCAGACCTCCAGCGACGTTTCGATCCTCTTCAGGCTGTGCCGGGCCAGCGCCAGGTTGCTGCGGCCGCGGTCCAGGGCGAGGTACAGGAAGAGCGTGCCGCCGCTCGCGGTGAGCGGGCGTATCAGGTGGTACTGCTTGCCCAGCGTGATCAGGATGTCCTCGATGGTGTCGTCCATCGCCAGCGAGGAGAGAGTCCGCAGCTTCGCGCGCATCACCTCGGTGTTGCCCGCCGACGCGAGTTCCAGGTCCAGCGTCGGTCCGCCGCCGAGCGTGCCCAGTGCCATGCCGCTCTCGTAGTCGACGAGGGAGACGCCGATGGCACCTTCCACGGACATGGCTTCCTTGAGCGCGGTCTCGATGTTCATACTGCTGCCCCAATTCCTCGGTGACGCTGTTCGGTCGTTGCCCGTACAACTACGATCGAACACAAGCGGCTAGTGCGCCACAAAATACAAAATATGGCGCCTGTTGCGTAAGTTGAAGCTCAAAGTAGTGTGCGACGTCAAGACGTGAAGGGGAACGGGGTAATGACGACGGCCGTTGATGCCTCCCTGGTCCGGCTTCTCGACTCCCCCGGGGTCACCGGCGTCGCCCTGGTCGACGCGGTCACCGGCCTCACCTACGGGGTGGCCGGGAACGCGGAAGAGGCGGGGGACGGCGCCGAGTGCGCCGAACTCGCGGCACTCATCGCCGAACGACTGGGGCGGGCGGGCGCCGAGGGGGAGTTGGAGAGTGTGATCATGACCAGCACGCGGCGCCATCAGGTGCTGCTCGCCGTCGCGCGGCCGGTCGGCGATCCGCTGCTGCTGACCGCGGGGATGGACCGGGAACGGGCCAATCTGGCGCTCGCCACGCGGAGTCTGGCCGACCGGGCCGCCGAGGTGCTCGCATGACGACAGCCGAGGCACGCAATCTGCCCGCGCTGTTGCAGGGGTTGCACGAAGAGGGGTACAGCGGGACCGTCCGGGTCTCCGGATCGCCAGGCGGAACGATTCATCTGCGGGGCGGTCTGATCGTCGCGGTCGAGACGCCGGGCGCCCCGGCCGCCACCTCGGTGCTCCTCACACCGGGCCGCCTCGACGACGAGACCTGGCTGGCCGCCTGCGCGGCGGAGCCCGACACGGACCGGCTGGGCGGGTACCTGGTGTCCGCCGGTCTGATCGGTGCCGCCGAACTGGAGGTCGTGTGCGCCGCGTCGGTGTTCGACGCGGCCTTCGCGATGGCGATCGGTCCGCCCGGCGGCTGGACGCTGGACGGCCCGGAGCCCGTCCTGCACGCCGGTCCCGGTGTGGAGCCGCGGCGGCTGACCGAGGAGACCACCCGGCGCATCGTGCGGCTCTCCGGGACGTGGGGGGCGCCGGGCGAACTCGCCCGGATACGTCCCTCGGCGGTACCCGACGCCGGTCTGCGCCGTGGCCTCCCGGACCGCCACCGGTCCGTACTGAGCACGGTCAACGGCCGCCGTACCGCCCGGGACATGGCCTTCACGCTCGGGCGCGGGCTGTACGCGATCATGCTGGACCTGACCCGTCTGGAGGCCCAGGACCTCATCCGCTGGGACACGGGCGCCCCTACCGAGGGCCGGCCCAGCACCGCACCGCGGGTGCTGCCCGGACGCGGCGCGCCGGACGCGTCGGAGCCGGGCCCCGCGCGGGCCGAGCCCGCCGCGAAGGCGGCGCCGCTGCCGAGGCGTACGCGGGGCGGCGGCTCGTGGCCGGGGGAGACCCGGACACGTGAGAGCCGGCCGCGCGACGGCCAGGTGCCTGAGGCCCGGGACCATGACGGCCAGGCACCCGACGCCGTCGTACGGGACGGGCAGGCACGCGCGGCCCACGGGTCTGTGGCCCATGTGCCGGACGGGCAGGCGCGGGAAGGCCCGCCGGGGGAGGCGTCCGCCGAGGGAAGCGACGCATTGCCCGCGGGAACGACCGGGGGGCACGGGGGCTAGTGAGTTTCAGCAGACGCCGGGCGGCGAAGCGTCTTCGGCGGGGGACGGCCGCCGAGACCCGACGGACCGCACATCGCCGGACCCGGGGCCCGGACACCGCGCCGGGTCCGGACACCCTGCCGGGTCCGGACACCCTGCCGGGTCCGGACACCCTGCCGGGTCCGGACACCCTGCCGGGTCCGGACACCACGCCGGGTCCGGACGGCGTGGGGGCACGGGGCACGGCGCCGGCACGGGGCACCGCGCCGGCACGGGACGGTGCTCCGGGATCGGACGCCGGACCGGCACGGGACACCGCGCCGGCACGGGACGGCGTACCCGGAACGGACGCCGCCGGGCCGGTATCGGTCGGCGTATCGGGTTCGGACACCGGACCGGATGGCGGGCCGGGGTCGGGCGCCGTGTCAGGGCCCGACACTTCGTCGGTGCCGGACACCGGACCGGGAACGGACGTCACCGGGCCGGTGCCGGTCGGCGTATCGGGTTCGGACACCGGACCGGATGCCGGGCCGGGGTCGGGTGCCGTGTCAGGGTCGGGCAATCCGCCCGCCCGGGACGGCGTACCGGGAGCGAACAGCGGGCCGGGATCGGACGGCGCGTCAGGGCCCGACACCTCGTCGGTGCCGGACGCCGGGCCGGGGGCGGACGCCGGGCCGGGGGCGGGTGGCGGGGGGTCGGACGGGGTGGCGGTGGCTCGGCCGGGGGGCGCCCGTGGAGCGGGTCCGGGGACGGGCAGCTCGGCGGCCGCGTTTGGGGAGCGGCTGCCGCCGTTGCCCGTGCGGGGGGACCCCTCGTCGGCCTCGGCGCCGCCGTTCGCGCTGCGTCCGCTGTCGCCCGAGGAACTGGCCGCCGATCAGCCCTCCCTCGACATGCTGCGCCGGGTCCGACGGGGCCTGGGCGCACTTCCGGACACCGACTGACACCGCTCCGACCGCACCACGACCACACATGCACGCAGCAAGGAGCGCCATGAGCGACACGTCGCAGCCCAATCCCCTCACCGAGATCCTGACCTCTCTGCGCGACCGGGTGATGGGGGTCTCCGAAAGCGTCCTGTCCACGGCGGACGGACTTCTCGTGGTCGCCGACACGGACTCGTCCCACGCCGAGTCCGTCGCCGCGCTCGCCGCCGCGACCCTCGGCGTGGCCCGCCGGATGGCCGACCAGACGAGCGTCGGCGCGCTGCGCGAGGTCGTGGCGCGGTGCGGCTCGGGGCACGTCATCGTGATGGCCGTGGGCGACCGGGCCCTGCTGACCGTGGTGGGCGACGACGGCCTCGACCTCGCCGCGCTCCAGCGGGAATCACCCGCCACGGTGGAGCAGTTGACCCAGGCGCTCGCGGCCGACGTGGCGCGCTGAACCGCCCGCCCGGAAGGCGGCCCGGGCGTCGGTGGACCCGTACCCGGGTTCGTACAGACATCCGGTCGCGGCCGGGTGCGCGCCCTCGTACGAACGCGCGGCTCACTCGAACGGGCGAATCTCCTCCCGTGGCCCGGTGAATCGGCCCATGCCTCCCCCGCGCCCCACCCGACCGCCCTATCGTCCATGTCCCGAGGGCCCGTACGCGGCCTGGCCTGTGCGAGGTGGTTCGAGCGGGAGCGGGAGGAGGGCTGCGCCATGCGGTCGGTCCCGCCGTGGGCGCGCGTCTACGTCGTCTGCACCGCGCTCGCCGCGGCCTTCTGTGCCGTGCCCGTTCCGGACACCCGCGCCCCCTGGTCGGCGGTGGCCCTGTTCGCGGTGCTCTGCGCGGCGTGCGAACTGTTCGCCGCGAGCCGCTTCGCGGGTGACGGCGGCCCCGAGGGCGCGGGCGCGTCCGGCGAGACCGGGGCCTCCCTCAGATGGCACACACCGGTCATGCTCGCCGCCGCCTTCCTGCTGCCACCGCCCGCCGCCGCGCTCGTACCGCTGCCGGGGGCGCTGCTGGCCCGCGTCGAGCAGCGGCCGAGGTGGCTGCGCCGGGTGTGGCGGGCCGCGCAGCTCGCGCTCAGTACCTGGGCGGCCTCGAAGGTCCACTGGTCGCTGGGCGGCAGGGACGCGGTCGTCACGTCCCACTTCCCCTACGCCCTGGTCGCCGCCGGCGCCGCTGTGGTGGCCTTCTGCCTGGTCCTGACCGTGCTGGACGGCGGCATCCTGGCGCTCGCCGAACGGGTGCCGGTCCGGGCCGCCTGGCGCGGGCTGTTCCTGCGCTCGCTCGCGCCCGTCGCCGTGCACGGGCTCGCCGGGCTGATGATGGCGGTGCTCTGGCGCAGCCCGTACGGGCCGGCCGCCGCGCTGCTCGTGCTGCTGCCGATGTACGTGTCGTGGTGGGTGTTCGCCCAGTACCACCGGGAGCGGGCCGCCCACCGGGCCACCATCCGGGCGCTCGTGCAGGCCGTCGACATCAAGGACGGCTACACCCGCGGGCACAGCGAACGGGTGGGGCAGGCGTCGATGATGATCGCCCGTGAACTGGGCATGGACGACGAACGGGCCGAGGTGCTCCGGTTCGCCGGCATCCTGCACGACGTGGGCAAGCTCGGGGTCCCCACCCGGCTGCTGCGCAAGGACGGGCCGCTGACGCCCGAGGAACGCCGGGTGATCGAGCTGCATCCCGAGTACGGACACGAGATGGTCCGCGGGATCGGCTTCCTCGGCGAGGCCAGGTCGGCGATCCTGCACCACCACGAACGGCTCGACGGGAGCGGCTATCCGTACGGGCTGAAGGGAGGCCAGATCCCGGAGTTCGCCCGGGTGGTGGCGGTGGCGGACGCCTTCGACGCGATGACGTCGACCCGCTCCTACCGTCGGGCGCGGCCGGTCCCGGTGGCGCTGGAGGAACTGGAGCGGTGCGCCGGGGCCCAGTTCGACCCGCGGATGGTGGAGGCCTTCGTACGGGCGCTCGTGAGGCAGGGATGGCATCCCGCGGTGACGGCGGACGAGACGCCGCCGCACGCCGAGCGCCACCACCCACCGGCTCCCCGCCCGCCCACCGACCGGGAGCCCCGCCGCGGCCACGACCGGGCGGCCGGCCCGGACCCCCGCCGTGGAACCGTCGGCGGGAGCGGGTCCGGCCCATGAGCACGATCAGCAGGGGACCGCTCCCGCCCGCCGCGGGCCACCCCGGACCGCTCCCGCCGCCCGGCGCGGACCCTCTCCGCGTCCCGCTCGCCCTCACGCTCGTGCGGGCCGGTGCCGCGCTGGCCGCCGTGGCCGCCCTCGCCGTCACCTTCTGGGGCGGGATCGAGGAGCGGGGGGCCGCTCTCGCCTTCGCCCTGCTCATCGGCGTGGGGGAGCTGGCCCGGTGGAGCGGCGCGGAGGAACGTGAGTCGGCGCCGCTGGCCGCCGCCGGGGCCCTCGCCTACGCGCTGCTCGGCGAGAACGCCGGCCACCCCACCCACGACGGGGTTCCGCAGATCGTCGCCGTGGTCACGGCCGCCTCCCTGCTGGGCTGCGTGCCGCACGTGGCGAAGGGCCGCGGACCCACCGCGGACCATCTCACCCGGCGCGTCCTGACCGTCGGGTTCGCGGCGGTGTGCTTCCAGCCCCTCTACAACGAGGGCAGGCTGGCGGAGTGGGCCGGGACCGGACCCGCGTACGCGGCGCTCGTCGTCGCGCTGCTCCTGCTCACCGCGCTCTGGGACGCCGTGCTGGCCGCGGCCATGGCGCACGCACGCACCCGGTGGCCCTTCGGACCGCTGCTGCGGGACGAACTGCGCGGCACCCTCGGCATCGGGTCGGCGGTCTGCGCGACCGGGGCCGTGATGGCGCTCGCGGTCGCCGTCGCGGGCCTGTGGGCGCTGCCCGTGTTCTCCCTGCCGCTGCTGCTCACCCAGCTGTCCTTCCGGCGGTACGCGGCCGTACGGACCACCTACCGCCAGACCATCGCCTCCCTCGCCCGGGCCACCGAGATAGCCGGTTACACCCCGGCGGGGCACGCCCGACGGGTGGCGGCGCTCAGCCGGGCCGTCGGCCGCGAGCTGGGCCTGTCCGGACCCGAGCTGACCGTTCTGGAGTACGCGGCCCTGATGCACGACATCGGCCAGCTCTCGCTCGTCGACCCCGTACCCGCCGGTGCCACGGCCGCCCTGGCCCCCGCCGAACAGCGGCGCATCGCCCTGCTCGGCGGCGCGGTGGTGCGCCAGACGGGGGTGGCCGCCGAGGTCGCCGTCGTGGTGGAGCGGCAGGCGGACCCGTACCGGGAGCAACCGGTCAGCGCGTCGATCGTGCGGGCCGTGAACGCGTACGAGGAGATAACCGGGGAAGCGGGCCCCGGTGGGCCGCTGAAGGCGCTGGAGGAGCTGCGGCTGGGCACCGCGCGCGACTACCGGCCCGAGGTCGTCGAGTCGCTGGCCAGGGTGCTGGCGAGAGACGGTCTTACCTTGCCTCTGGCTGGGTAACCCATGGGTAATGAGCGCCCCTCCGCGCGTCCGTGGTTGGATGCGAGGAAGAGGACATCAGGGGGCACAGTCCAGCCCGAGGCTGCACGCTCTTCAACGAACTGGCAGGCGGGAATCGTGAGGATCTTCGGCAAGGGACGGCACCGGCCCTCCGCCTCATGGCGGCAGGCCACCGACCGTGCGTTCACCCTCATCGGCGACGGCCGGTACGAGGACGCGGGGGCGCTGCTGACACGTGCGGCGGACCTGGAACCCTGGCTTTCCGAGTCCTGGTTCAACCTCGCGCTGCTGCACAAGTTCCGGCACGACTGGGAACAGGCGCGCGCGGCCGGTCTGCGGGCCGTGGCACTGCTCGACCGGGAGACCGGGGCCCCCGATTGGTGGAACGTCGGCATCGCGGCGACCGCCCTTCAGGACTGGCCGCTGGCCCGGCGGGCCTGGCAGGCGTACGGCCTGCGGGTGCCCGGCGGTGCCTCGCGGCCCCGGCCCGGCGCGGGCGCCGGCGCCTCCGGCGAGCCGGTGGGCATGGACCTCGGCAGCGCGGCCGTACGGCTGTCGCCCGAGGGCGAGGCCGAGGTCGTGTGGGGGCGGCGGCTCGACCCCGCCCGTATCGAGGTCCTCTCCATCCCGCTGCCGTCCTCCGGACGGCGCTGGGGCGAGGTCGTCCTGCACGACGGAGTTCCCCACGGGGAGCGGACGACCGCGGCGGGGCACGCGTATCCCGTCTTCGACGAGATCGAGCTGTGGGCGCCCTCGCCGATGCCCACCTGGGTCGTGCTCCTGGAGGCGGAGACCGAGGACGACCGGGACGCCCTGGAGCGGCTCGCGGCCGACGCGGGGTTCGCAGCGGAGGACTGGTCGTCGTCCGTGCGGCTGCTGTGCCGGATGTGTTCCGAGTCGCGGATGCCGTCCGACGAGGGGGACGGGGAGCATCTCGATCCGCACGATCACAGTGAGCCGGGGCATCCCGGGCCGCTCGGGCACCGGACCGACGGGCAGTTGTGGGTGCCGGAGCGGGAATGCGGCCTCGCGGCCCCGGCCTCGCTCGTCCGGGGGCTGCTGGACGGGTGGGTCGCCGACAGTCCCGATTCGCGGGACTGGCGTGACCTCGAAGAGGTTTGTTAGCAACCGGGCTGCAGGGCTGGTCCGCCGGGTGCGGGTCCGTCGTGGCCGGTCGCGCAGTTCCCCGCGCCCCTGACAGGAGCGCCCCTGCGGGGCGGCTCCTGTCC